>JALEZJ010000020.1 GCA_022772985.1 Erysipelotrichaceae bacterium
TATTATTATTATGAATTATTTTAAATAGTAAAAGAAGTCTTAGAAAAAAATTTTTTTTAAGATATTAAAATAATGAATTTTTTTGAATTGTTTAAAAATAAAGATGGAGAGCTAAATAAACTTAATGAACAAACATTTCAATTTTTAATTGGGTATGAATTAAATAGAATTCTAACAATAGAAGGGTTTAATACAAAAGTAACATATGAATCAACAGGATTTGACAAAAAAAGAAGTGACATTCAATTGATTTCTGAAGGTTTTATACAAGACATAGTGATTGAAACAAAACTAATTGAAAATAATGATATAGGTAATGAAGAAAAAATAAAACAATACATAAATAATACATTAAATAAATATAAATCAGAATTTAATTCTCCTAAAATATTATTTGTAATAATTAATCAAAAAAGTGGTATAAATACTTGTAATAAAAAAATAGAACTGATTAATAAAAATAATGAGGATTTTGTAGTACCTATTTTAATTGATTTAAAAAGTATTTTTAAATCCGAAAAAAAATAAAATAATACCGGAAGAAAGATCAAGTTCTTCCGGTATTAATAATTACTTATTCTCCAAAACTACCACCAATTAGCTGCACCCCATCACAAAACCCATTCCTATAATACTTTTCATTCCAATAGAAAATATAATCCATAAAATTCTCATCAAGCAGATCAAGTTGTTTCTTAACATACTTTTTATTCTGTTCAGGAACATTTTTCAAAATTCTCTCAGAAATCTCATCAAAATAGACAAAATGCTTTCTATCCTCATCACAAGTCAAAGAACATAAATCATCCTCTCTAAACATTAACCAATCTTTCAAAAGATCATCATTAACTTCTCTTAAATTATTCATAAGCTAAATCCTCCTAAAAATTAAAATTTTTCATTTTCAAAAAGTATTAACAAAAGCTGAACTATCATGAACATTTGTACACTACCCATTGGGTAAAAACTGGGTAAAATCATCTCAAAAAATGCCCTAAAAATGCACAAATGTTCTATAAACCAAAACTCTCGTAAATACTGAAATACCAACAAAAACTCTAATTTTCACAAAACCACAAAAACGCGTCAAACCTCGCTCATAACCCGAAGGCTATAAGTTCGAGCCCTACCCACGAAACCACAATAAAATGCAGCACCTGCTAGATTTTAGCAGGTGCTTTCTTCTTGCATTTTTGGGCATAATTGTCACACTTTGTTCACAATCAAGGCGAGACTAGACTAAGTTAAACAGCTTTTAACAGAAAATGTATTTCAATAATTCACAGAAAGTGGTATAATTGTGGAAAATGACAGGAGAGATTTATATGATAGTTTATAGTAAGGAGCAAGGATTAATAAAACCTTGTGGAATTAAGAAATTAGATGGAACAAGAGATATTAATTATAAATTACCTCATATAGCAGTAGGAGTTTTTTCTGAATATTTATTAAAAGACATAGTTGAAAAATTTGAATGTAAAAAAGTAGGAGTGAATAGTTGTACTAATTGTCAGCGCCCAATTTATGTTATGAAATATAAAGAAATAAAAATAACATTGTTTTTAGCAGGAGTTAGTGGACCATGGATAAGTGCTGATATTGAAGAATTAAATGTTAATGGAGTTGATACATTTATTATTTTCGGAAATTGTGGAGTGTTAGATAAAAGTATAGAAGATTGTTCCATTATTATTCCTAATAAAGCATTTAGAGATGAAGGAATTAGCTATCATTATTTACCAGAATCTGAATCATTAGAATTAAATAAAGAATATAGAGAATTATTTAAAAAAATATTACAAGAAAATAATTATGATTATGTTGAAGGTGCTACTTGGACAACGGACGGATTTTATAGAGAAACCAGAGAAAAAATGGAGTGGTTTCAGGGAAAAGGAGCTGTTTGTGTTGAAATGGAAGGTGCCTCTATTGCAGCTGTTTGTGAGTATAAAAAATTAAATTATTTTACATTTTATTATGCAGGGGATAATCTAGATGCAGTAGAATGGGAAGAGAGAAGCATAAGTCAATTAATGAATTTTGAAAAGAAAACTAGAGTACCATTTCTAGCATTTGAATTAGCGTATAAAATAGAAAAAAATAAATATAACTAGTAATAGAAAAAGTTTAATGAAATAGCTTAAAATTCACGT
>JALEZJ010000022.1 GCA_022772985.1 Erysipelotrichaceae bacterium
TCCTATTAATCTATCTTTTTCTTTGAAGAGACTGGTTAGATTATTCTCTATTTCTAATAATTTTTCTTTTTGGTCTTTATATTCTTTTGTTTCTAATAATTGATTAATGGTATCTCTATTTTGAATGTTAATCTTTAAGTCTCGTTCTTTTTCGTTCTTGTCTGCTTCTAAATAAGAAGTATTATTTAGTATATCCTCTAATCGCTCTTTAAAACTATTGTTGATATCTAGTTTGTTTTGATAAGTATTATGTGTTGTTTTTAGATTTTGTAAAATTTCTTTGATGCTAGTAATCGTTAATGATACTGTTTTATAAGACTCTAGATTTAGAGGAATGTATAGTCCTTGCTTATTCTCAGCAATTTTTTCTTTTAAAGATTTTAATTTTTGATCAATTACTGCTAAGACTTCTTCTAGTTCTTTTTGCCTTTTATCATTCCATGTAAGGGATAGGTTTAGTTCTTTGATTTTATCTAGAATAATATTTATCCTTGAATTATCCGGGAAGTTTTCTGACTCAGAGTGAAGGATAGAAATTTTTTCTTCATTATTGTTTATTAAATTTTCTATGGTTTTTATTTCATTTGATAGGACTTCTATTTTTTCGGATAATTCTTGTAATTTATGTTTTTTTAATTCCATTCTCTTTAAATAACCAATATAGGTTTGCTTATAGGTATCATCGGCAATAGAATTTAAAACATCAATTTTAGATATTCCATTTTCTCCAATAGAAAGTAGATCTTTTGGGTTTGTGCTAATGGACTTTAATATCTCTTCAATATACTTTTTATCCATAGTAGTATTTTCATCTAAGGTTACATTAAAGTACTGTAAAAGATTTTCCTTTTTCTCTGCTGTCTTAGTTAGGTAAAGTATATTTTTGTTTAATTTAGATACCTTTGGAATGTCTTTTTCTTTGATGATTTTAGCATTTAAAATATTTAAGTCTAATAAAGCAGACTCAATGTTGTCTTTTATTTTATCGGAGATGCCATTTTTAAATTCAATACATTTATAAAGAGAAATATTTTCAATATTATTTTCTTTTAGGATTTTATCTGTTTCTAGATTTTTAGCTGGGATTTCAATATCTTTTTGTTGCTCTAATTCTTGATATTCTAATTCTAGGCTGCTTTTTTCTTTTTGACTAAGAGATTTTTTATTTTCCAGTTTCAAGTTTTCTTTGATGATTTTGTCCTCTAAACTTCTTGCATAATCTAGATATAGATTTTTAGCAGTTTCATAGTTTTTATTGGAGTAATCATTCATGAAATCAAAGATGCTTTTTTTGACTTCGTCATCTAATTTAAGGTAAGTATTATTATTTACTTTGTTGATGAAGTCTTCTTCCCAGCTCATGATGCTTTCTTTTAAATTTTTTTCTTGACTTGCAATATCTAATTCTAGTTGTTGATAAGTCGCTGATAATTTTTCAAATTCTACTCTGGTAGATTCACTTTCTAAGAGAATTTTTTGTTCTTCTTCTAGAATAGACATCATTTTTGTTACTTTCTCACGATAACGATTTAGGGACATAAAGATAGAATCAAATGATATTTCATTTTCTACATTTTCCATTAATTCATCGACAAAGAAAACAATCTCATCAAAGTAACTATCCTCAGATAGGCTTTTTAAATCAATAGAAGTAGTTTCTATTTCTCTTTTTAAATTGTAAATTTCATTTTCGATTGTTGATATCTTTTTGTTTAATTCTAATTTATCTTGTTCATTGGTATCTAATTTCGTTTCTAAGTCTTTTAATTTATCTTCTAGAGAAGTAATATTTTCATTGATACTTGCTAGTGACTCTATTTTTTGTTTTAAATCTTGATTATCTAGTTGTTTTTTTGTTTCTGTATTTACGTCAATTTCTTCTAATACTTTGATGTATCTTGTTTCTTTTTGAGTAAGATTTTCTTTTATTTCTTCTAATTCTTTGGTGTGACTATCTAAGTCATTTTTTAGAGATTTGTAATCATTATTTACTTTTTGATAGTTTCTTGCTTTGGTTAGGAGAATAATTTCGTTATAGTTTTTATAGACTTTTAAGAAATCTTTTAAGGATTTGGAATTTTTTTCTAGAGTTTCTACTTGTTCTTTGGTTTTATTCATTTGTT
>JALEZJ010000023.1 GCA_022772985.1 Erysipelotrichaceae bacterium
AAATTCACTTGATTTGTTTTTGTTAGATAGTAATATATTTATAGAAAAATTTGAAACCTTAAAGAAAGAACTAGGAGAAAACTATATAGAAAAATTAGGTAATGACATTTCTTTGATAGAATTGATGTATTAAAATAGATAATGAAGAAAAAGTTAAAAATATTTTAATAAAATCTGTTTAAAAAAACTTTTTTCGTGCCAAAACAAGTATGAAAGGAGATTTTTTTATGGCACGTCATAAAGTTGAAATATGTGGCGTGAATACTGCGAATATGAAAGTTTTAAGTAGTGAGGAAACCAAAGAGTTATTCAAAAAAATGAACGAGGGTGACCCTTTTGCTAGAGAAGATTTAATTAATGGTAATTTAAAATTAGTCTTATCTATTTTAAAGAAGTTCTCTAATAAAACAGACAACCTAGATGATTTATTTCAAGTAGGATGTTTAGGATTAGTAAAAGCAATAGATAATTTTGATACAAGTTACGATGTCAAACTATCCACTTATGCATGCCCGATGATTTTAGGTGAAATCAAAAGATATTTAAGAGATAACTCATCACTTAGAATAAGTAGGAGTATCAAAGATTTAGCATATAAAACATTAAAACTAAAAGAAGAATTAATGACTAGTAATGGAATAGAGCCACCAAATAGTGAGATTGCTAAAATATTAGGAGTAACAGAATTTGAAATTAGCAATGCAATAGAATCATTAAGGGAACCAATGAGTATGTATGAACCTATTTATAACGATGGAGGGGATACCATTTATTTATATGATCAAATTAGCAACAAAAAGGAAGAATATGATCTAGATTATAAATTAGCCGTAGATAAAGCAATGAAAAACTTAAAAAAACGTGATAGACAAATACTAGAAGAAAGATTTATGATTGGAAAAACACAAATGGAAATTGCTTCTGAACTAGGAATTAGTCAAGCCCAAATATCTAGAATTGAAAAAAATGCTATTAAAACTTTGAAAAAGAACATAAAATAAAAAAACTCAAAAAATGACTTTCATTACATGATACGTCTAATTTGAAAGATGATTTAATAAAATAAAATAGGTGGTGACATGAATTTATCAGATTTACAAAATAAAGAAGTAATAGACATAGCAACTGGTCGAAGGATAGGATCAATTATTGATGTAATTATAGATACGAATGGAGTCATTTCAAAATTAGTATTAGAAGATAGAAAAACAACTAGAAAATTTTTAATCCCGAATCGCGAAGATGTTTATTTGAGTTGGAAACAAATTGTGAAGATTGGGGATGATATCATATTAGTTGATGGAAAAGATAATTTAGAATATAAATAAAAAAGATATGTTTTATGATAGTTTTTTCTATTGTAAAGGATATCTTTTTATTATATAATGAAATAGGTATGGTGATTATCATGAAAAAAAGAAATTACGAAAAAAAATTAAAACTAAATAACAAAGGATTTACTTTAATTGAAGTATTAGCAGTAGTAGTTATTATTGCAGTTTTAGGGTTAGTTGCAGTTCCTAACGTTCTAAAAACAATGAATAAAGGAAAAGATAGCTCTTATCAAATTTTAATTGAGGATATTAAAATAGCAGGTCAACAGTTGTTTGAAGAATTAGAATTTGCTCATAGTAATTTGTATTATTATAACAAAAATGGTTCAACTGGGAATCTAATCGAGATTGTTGATGAGACAACAGAAGCAACCAATAATCAAAAAAAAATTAGTGTAAACTTACAAACACTAGTGAGTAACGGTTTTTTAACCGGAACAAATAACGATACCACAAATTCTTTGAATAAAAATACTAAAATCATTTTAAGCCCTAAGACTCAAAATGATATAGGAGAATGTGAAATTGTGATTAAAAAGAAGGTTAATAAAGGTAATAATTATACAACTACTTATGAATTTGAAAATCAAAGTGAAAGCAATCAAGAATGTCCAACGACAGTAGAATATAGAAGGTGATCATATGGAATTAGTAGGAAATCATTGGGACGAAATTTTAGACTTTGAATACCATCAAGAATATTTTAAAAATATTGTAGCATTTATCAATAAAGAATATAAGGAAAAGATTATTTTTCCCCCAAAATCCAGAATTTTAAGAGCTCTTAATTTAACAGATTATCCAGATGTAAAAGTAGTAATTTTAGGGCAAGATCCATATCATGGAATAGGGGAAGCAAATGGATTAGCATTTGCAGTATCAAACGGTATCAAATTACCACCATCCTTACAAAATATTTATAAAGAATTACAAGATGATTTAAAAATTCCTATTTCTAATGTCGGAAATTTAGAATGTTGGGCCAAAGAAGGAGTATTATTATTAAATGCTGTACTCACGGTTGAAAAAGATAAAGCAGCTTCTCATAAAGATATTGGATGGGAAAAATTTACCGATGCCATTATCCAAAAATTAAATGAAAAAGACACCCCAATTGTATTTATTTTATGGGGAAATTTTGCTAGAAGCAAAAAAAAATATATCACAAATTCAAAACATTATATTATTGAATCAACTCATCCTTCTCCCTTTTCCGCTCATCATGGATTCTTTGGAAGTAAACCTTTTTCAAAAACAAATGAATTTTTGAAAAAAAATGGAATAAAAGAAATTGATTGGAAAGTTTATTAAGATAGATTCTAATAAAAGATGACTAAAAAAATAAAGTCAAATATAGATATAGAAAAATATCCATGTTTTGTAAGACCAAATAAGGTCTTTTTTAGTAGTTTAAAAAGATAAGAACTAAAGTTTAACCTAAAAAGCATTACCTAAATAAAAAAATAATTATTAGATAATTTTTAATAAAAACTAAAATATAGTGAAGTATTTTAAACATAAAACTGTTAACTAATAACATACGAACAACTGTTTTAAAAGTATTGACTTATGATATTTTCTTGTGATAAAATGAGTCAGAAATAGATAATCAAAATGATACTAAAGGTTGTGGTAAAAATGAAAAAATTTCAATTAGAATCTAATTCTATTTTAGTAATTCCAACTAAATTAAAATTGCATATTCTAAAAGAATTTAGCAAATTAGATTTGTGTAACATAAAAGTAATAACATTAACAGAAATGAGTAAAAAATTTTATTTCGACTATGATGATCGAGCAATTTATTATTTAATGAAAAAATATCATTACCAATATGATGTTGCAAAAATGTATTTATCTAGATGCTACGAAGTAGATAAGAATCATTTTGGTAGTTCTAAAATAAAGAAAATAATGGACTTAAAAGAAGAATTAAAAAAAGAAAAGTTATTAATCTTTCATCCAAGTTTTAGAAAATATTTAGCTCACAAAAAGATTATTTTATATGGTTATGAATATTGTAATGGGTTAGATTTAAAATTAATAAAAGATCTAAAAAAGAATTACGAAGTGATAGAATATAAAGAAGAAAAAAAAGAATATGTTCCCAATGGTATTTATCAATTTGATACAATTGAACAAGAAGTCGTTTTTATTGCCGAGCAGATTAATCAATTGGTATTGCAAGAAAAGATACCTTTTCACCAGATAAAACTTTGTGGTGCTAACGGAGAATATATAGGATTAATTAAGCGAATTTTTGAGTGGCATCACATTCCAATATCTTTTCAAGATAATTATTTATATGCAACCAAGATCGGACAAGATTTCTTGAATCATTTAACGGATGATCCAAAAGATTCTTTGAAGTATATTGAAGAAAATTATTTACTTAGCAATCCAAAAGTATTAGATATATATAATCAAATTGTCCAAATTTTAAATCGCTATACTTGGGCAAACTCACTTATAGAAATAAAAAGTTTTTTAATAGATGCTTTCCAAAAAGAAAAAATTGGAGTCCAACACTATCAAGAAGAAATTGAACTAATAGACTCCTTAGCGGAAATAGAAGAAGGACAATTTGCATTTTTATTAGGATTTAACCAAGGTGAAATCCCTAAAACTTATAAAGATGAATCTTATTTTAATGATACCTTAAACCAATTACTTGGCTTAGATACAACAAATGAACGAAATCAAAAGAGTTATCAAAAATGGTTAAAAGAGATTCAAAACACAAAAAATCTAACCATCACATGTAAAAAAACTAGTTCTTTAGGAGTACATTATTTATCTAGTTTAAATGACGAACTAAAATTAGAAGTTCAAAAAGGAGAAATTGGATATCAGTATTCGCATTTATTGAATCAACTAACATTAGCAGAAAAAATTGATACCTATATTAAATATAATGAAAAAGAAGAAGGATTAGAATTACTTTATAACAATTATCCTAATCTTCCATACGGAACTTTTTGCTCTGACTATCAACAAATTGATCAAAATAAATTAAAAAACTATATAAATCATCAATTAGTATTATCCTATAGTTCGATGAATTCCTATTATCAATGTAGCTTTCGCTATTATCTATCAAACATATTAAATTTAAATCTTTTTGAAGAAACATTCTATACCATTTTAGGAAATTTATTTCATCATATTTTGTCTTTAGTGTTTCAAAAAGAAATTGATATAAAAGAAGAATATCAAGATTATATAAAAAAATGCAACTATTCTTTTAATAGCAGAGAAACATTTTTTCTAAACCAATTAGAAAAAGAATTAGAATTTATTATCAAAACAATAAAAAAACAGAATGAAAAGAACTCTTTAAAAAAAATGTTTTTTGAAGAAAAAATTACGGTATCTAAAAATAGAAAAGATATGGATGTCACCTTTAAAGGCTTTATTGATAAATTAATGATGAATGATGATGAAAATATTCTTGTAATAGTAGATTATAAAACCGGAAATCCCGATTTGAATTTGAATCATATCATTCATGGACTAGATTTACAATTACCAGTATATGTGTATTTAGCTAGAAAAAAATTTCCAAATACCACAATTGCAGGATTTTACTTACAAAAGATATTAAATAATGAAATTAGTAAGGATTATAAGCACACTTATGAATATTTAAAAGAAGAAAAACTAAAATTACAAGGATACAGCAATTCCGATCTATCTATTTTAGAACAAATAGATTCTTCCTACTATGATAGCAAAGTAATCAAAGGAATGCGTACTACTTCTAAAGGAATCGCTAGCAAAAAAGTCCTAACTAGTGAGCAAATAAATAGGTTAGAAACAATTACAGAAGATAAAATAGAAGAAGCAATTACAGGAATTTTAAATGCCCAATTTGAAATTAATCCAAAACGAGTAGGAATGGATAATTTAGGTTGTAAATATTGCTCATTTCAAGATATTTGTTTTTCTTCTGAAAAGAATATCAAAAACTTAAAAGAATATCAAAATATGGAATTTCTAGGAGGGGAAGAATATGATACCAATCAAACCTGCTAATGCCACTTGGACAGACGAACAATGGCAAGCAATTTATGAAGATAATAAAAATATTATTGT
>JALEZJ010000041.1 GCA_022772985.1 Erysipelotrichaceae bacterium
AACAAATATCACTATCTCTATTAGTACTCTACCTAAAAAAAGAACTTCCTAAGAAATTCTATTTTGCTTCAGAAAATACACTTAAATCAAAATAATGAACATCATCATCTAAAAGTTCTAACGTCTTTGTTGTAATTAAAAAATAATTATCCCTTGTTATATTTTTATCACTAACTGGATCATCCCAAGTTAAATCCAAATGTAGCCATTCTCCATCTAATAAGACTAAATTCCAAATATGTTGATCATTACTTATTTTATAATTTATAATATTTAATTTATCTAAAAATAATTTCATTGCATCCGAATAACCACTACAAATGCCATATCCTTCTATTAAAACACCATATGCTGTATTAGATTTATATGTGGTGTCATTGATATTTTTTGTTTTTAAGGTATCATATTCTGTATTATTGATAATATAATCATGAATGGTCTTAATTTTTTCTTTTGTACTCATATTAGTCTTTATATTTTCTTGAATTATTTTATCAATAATTGCATTAATTTGTTTCATATTCTCATCAGAATAGGTATGTTTTATTTCTATTTCAATTACATTATCATCAAAATTAAAGATAATACTATCAAAACTATTAAATGGATGGACATAGTTATTCAATATACTTAATAAATTTGTATCTCCAGAAATTTCTTCCATATCTTGATAACAAGTTTCATACTCTTTCGCACAATATCTTTTTGAATAAGTAACTCCAGAATTAATTAGATAGTAAATTGAATCAATGATTTCTTTTCTAGAATGAACCTCTGCTTTTTCATAATTATCGATGTATTGAAAATTATCTTCTAAAAAATAACTATTTTCGGAAGTTTGTCCATAGTTTCTTTCTACACTGCGGGAAGTTAACAAAAAACTTATATCACTTTTAAAAATAGTACAAATTGTTATAATCGTTATCACAAAAGCCCCTACTGTTACAATCATTTTTTGACCCAAACTCATCCAATCACCTATTTCTAAAATTATTATATCACACTAAAAATAAAAAAAGAAGTAATTTTGTTATTTTACTTCCATTTTGTTTACTTTTTTTGTTAAACGAGATTTTTCTCTATCAACTTTATTTTGATGAACTAAGCCTTTTGATTTGGCATTATCTAAACTTTTAATCGCTAACTTTAAGTTTTTTTCTGCGCCTTCTTTATCTCCAGCTAAAATTGCTTTTTCAGTTCTTTTAATAGAATTTTTAACGGCACCTTTTAATTCTTTATGTGCTTCTGTTACTTTAGCAATTTGTTTCATTTTTTTCTTAGCATTTGCTACATTTGCCATGATTTCATCTCCTTCCAAATTAAGCTACATATAATTCTAACAAAAAAAAATTAAAAAGGCAAATATTTTCGTAAAAAATTGTTAAAAATATAAATAAAAGAATATTATGATCAACTGTAAGTGAGTTAGGCTCTTTTGATAAATATTTTTAAAAAGGGATCTATATTAATATAGAAAGGATATAAACAATCATGAAAAATAGAATTGATTTAAAAAATTTTAATATTAGGACAGACTTAGTAATTGATAATGAAATTCAAGAAAATAATGTTAAAAAGAAGAAAATAAATGATAACATTCAAATAACTACTATCAACGTAAGTGATGAATTAAGTCAAGAATTAAAGCGAAAGCCAGGTAACTATATTACTATTGAGTTTACGGACGTAACGAATCATGAAGATAAAATTGAAATTGAAAATTGCTTAGAGCAAGAGCTAAGAAACCTCTTAAAAATGAAAAAAATTTCAGATGATGACTCTTGCTTAATTCTTGGGTTAGGTAATCGTCTTAGTACTGCAGACTCTTTAGGTCCTATCACACTAGATAAAATCTTAGTAACTAGACATTTATTTGTATTAAAGACGCAGGTTAAAGAGGGTATTAGAAATGTTGCTGCTCTTAGTCCAGGAGTAATGGCAAATACTGGAATTGAAACTTATGATATTATTACTAGTTTAGTAAAAAAAATAACTCCTAATTTTTTAATTGTGATTGATTCTCTCGCCTCTTCTACTATTGATAGGATTAATCGAACTATTCAAATTACTGATACAGGAATTCACCCTGGTAGTGGAATTGGAAATAATCGTCAAGAAATTAGTATGGATACCATAGGTATTCCTGTTATTGCTATTGGTGTGCCAACTGTTGTTGAGAGTTCTATTATTGTTAGTGATACTATTGACTATATTTTTAAACATTTATCTTATATCAAACAACATTATGATGCTCATAAATTAATTGTAGGTCCTCGTAATAGTAAAAAATATTTAGACAATATTCAGTCTCTAAACTTAAGTGAAAATGAAAAAAAAGAAATTAGTGGAATTTTGGGAACTTTAGATGAAGAAAAAAAGAAAGAACTAATTTATGAGGTATTAAACAGTATTGACTATAATCTAATTGTAACTCCTAAAGAAATTGATTTCTTAATTGATAAATTAAGTGAAGTAATTTCAAATGCGATTAATAAAAGTTTACATAATGCGGTGAAGTGATTATTGACAAAATTTATTTTTTATCTTACAATATCCCAAAAATGAAAGCAGGGATATTTATGAAAAATATAAAAATAAATTTTTTTTGTATTGGAATCGTATGGATTATTTTGTTGTTTCCCTTTCTAGTACAAGCAGATAGCAATTTAAATTGTAATCACACATTAGCATATAATAGTGTAGGAGCCCAAGTTAAAATTTTACAGCAGTCTCTAAATCAAGCTATGGGATGTGACTTAGTAATAGATGGAATCTTTGGTTCTAATACTTATCAATGTGTTATAGACTTTCAAAATAAGTATCATTTAGATAAAGATGGAATTGTTGGTAAAAATACTTGCAATCAATTAAATCGTATCACGAACAATAAATTAGTATCTCAAGTAGAGAAAAATTACATCATTGTAACAGCAACGAAGTTAAATGTTAGAAAGGGAGCTTCTAAAAAATCTACTATCTTGACTACTGTAGCAATGGGAGACGTTTTTGAAGTTTATGATAGTAAAAAAATAAACGATACTACGTGGTATAAAATTGCACTTATGAATCATTCTACTAGTCAATCATATGGTTATGTCAATGGTAATTATGTAAAAAAAGATGCTATTATATTAAATATTAAAAAACAAAATTTGAAACTATATAAATCAGGAGTAAAAACATTGGATACTTCTGTTATTACTGGATTAAAAGGAAAGCATGATACTCCAACTGGACATTATCAAATAAATGTTCAAAATAAACAAACTGCTAGAACTCTACGTGGAACAAACGATGATGGTAGTAGATATCGTGCATATGTTGATTATTGGATGCCATTTATCACAGACCGAGGAATTGGTTTTCACGATGCGAGTTGGAGAGCTATAGATGATTATACTACTGAAACTTACTTATCTAATGGTAGCCATGGTTGTGTAAATATGCAGAAAGAGGATGCTAAAATATTGTACGAATCCATTGATAAAACAATTGATGTGCTAGTAATTGATGCTTAATTGAAAAATAATTCCATTCAAGAAAGAATAGAATTATTTTTTTTAGAAATTTAATAATCAACTAAAATGGGAGTTTAAAATTACCATTGCTCATCATTTTCATCATTTTTTTCATTTCTTCAAATTGATTTAGTAATTGATTGACTTCTGTTACCGTAGTTCCTGATCCTTTTGCAATTCTTTGTTTACGAGATGCTTTTAGAATTTCAGGATGTTTTCTTTCATATGGAGTCATGGAAAGAATGATCGCTTCTGTGTGAGCCATTTTTTTAGGATCTATTTTGACGTTATTTAAGCCCATTTTTTTAGCACCAGGTAATAATTTTAAAATATTTTCCAATGGTCCTAATTTTTTTATTTGTTTTAATTGATTTAAGAAATCTTCTAGCTCAAAATTTCCTTTGGTCATTTTTTTTACCATTTTTTCAGCATCTTTTTCGTCGATTTCATTCGATACTTTTTCGACGATTGATAGGATATCTCCCATTCCTAAAATGCGGGATGCCATACGATCCGGATGAAATTCTGAAAGTCCATCCATTTTTTCACTTACACCTACAAATTTGATTGGTAGATTGGTAAGATGTCTTACCGATAAGGCTACTCCCCCTCTGGTATCACCATCTAATTTGGTTAAGATTACACCAGTTAAAGATAATTTGTCATGAAATCCATTAATGACATTGATAGCATCTTGTCCCATCATAGAATCAATTACTAATAAGGTTTCATGAGGTTTTATTTCATTTTCAATATTTTCTAGTTCTTCCATTAACTTTTCATCTATTTGTAGGCGTCCTGCTGTATCAATCAAAATATAGTCAAAATGATTTTCTTTGGCATAGTTCAGAGCATTTTTTGTAATTTCGACAGGGTCTTTTTTTCCTTCTGTATATACTTCTATATTTAATTCTTTTCCAATTGTTATTAATTGGTCAATTGCTGCTGGCCTATACACATCACATGCGACTAAAAGAGGTTTTTTCTTATAATTTTTTCTTAAGTGATTAGCAAGTTTCCCAATTGTGGTAGTTTTACCGGATCCTTGTAATCCTACTAGCATGGTAATGGTTGGATTTTTATCTGTTACTAATGGAACAGCATCTCCACCTAGTAACTCTGTCAATTCGTCTTTTACAATTTTAACAAATTCTTCACCCGGGGATAATTTGGCATTTACATCCGTTCCTAGTGCTTTTTCTTTTACTTTATTAGTAAATTCTTTTACTACTTTATAATTTACATCTGCCTCTAATAATGATAGACGGATCTCTCTCATCATTTCATTGATGTTGTCTTCTGTTATTTTTCCATAGCCTTTTATTTTATGCATTACGTTTTGTAATCGATCGCTTAAATTTTCAAACATTTTTAT
>JALEZJ010000066.1 GCA_022772985.1 Erysipelotrichaceae bacterium
TATGCCACTTGCGCCAGAAGTATTACCCTCATAAGTAGTAAAATAATCACCATTTACGCCATTAACAATACCTGTATGTGTAAATTCACCATTACGTTTAAAAATAACAATATCTCCTACCTTTGGATTTGCATTAAGCGTAAACAATCTTGCCATCGTAGGACAATATACATATGGGTAATGCTTTAGCAGCTTCGTTGCCATAGACTGTCCAAATGCCTGAACAAAGCACCATGTCACGAAACAAGCACACCAAGGCTGACCCTGATAATCAGGTTTGATTTCTGCCCAATATTTAGTATAATTTCCACTGCCAGCATTTGCAGTTTTATCATATAGATAAGCATTACTTCTTTTTTCTAAATATCCTAATTCTTGTTTAGCAATATTTAAGACTTTATCTATTGGCGACATTATTATCTCCTCCTTTTTTTTAGATATAAAAAGCGTGGTTAAATCTTAACCACGCTCAATAATCTGTGATGAAAATCTACTTAAAACCTAAGCAATTTCTTCTCTTGTAACAAATTTTTTATACATTTTATTACCATTTCCATCGCCTTCGATTAACCCCATTTTTTCGCACCAGTCTCGAGCTTCTTTAGACCACTAACTAGGTTCCTAAGAGGCTAATTGTTGGAGGTAATTATTCATCATTTCGTTAAATTTTTCTTGTGTCATTTAATAATCCTCCTTTATAACTGTTCTAAAACATTAATATATATATGTTGAATAAATAAAAAAAATCGTCTTCGCTTCAAACTTTGTCCAACAAATAATGTAAAACCTTTCGATTCGATAAATCTCGAACCCCAGGGCCGCATTTTTTCTAGGGTAAGTTTGAACAGTTTTATTAAAATGTAATTTTTATATTAAACACTTTCTTTTTTCTTTATTAGATTGTATTTAAGTAAACTATATTAGTTCTTGCTATTTTCTGTTAATTGTTATAGTATTGTTGCATAAAGCAAAAATCTTTATTAAATATTTGTTCTTTTATCTTTTCTTTTTGGATTTCTTCATTATGCTTTTTTACCAATTCATCATGTGTTGTTTTTCTTTTTTGTGCGATTTGAGCATAATTTGGACGACCATATCCAGCAATCCTATTTGAGTTAACGTCATAACTCTTTGCTTTTACAGCTCCTCCATTTGCAACAACACTATTATCAGAATTCGTATTTCCTTCAATAGTGTATACAGTATTGCCATCTACTTTGTATACTAAGCCAGTATGATTAGAGCCTTCTCCTCTCGTAAAGAAGACTTGATCTCCTGGCTGAGGTATTTTATAGAATTGTCCTACTGCTTGAAAATATTCCATAGAAGATACACATGCTGCACTACCGTATGGATTTTGATAGGTTATTATTTTTGCATCAGCTACACCAAAAGCTGTACAAAAACACCAATCAACAAAGATATCGCACCAAGGCTGACCTTGCATACTTCCTTGATAAAAACCCCAATTTGCTAAATCATTAACGTATTTAGTATAGTTTGAACTTCCTGCATTTGCGGTTTTATCATATAAAGAATTATTTGAATCTTTTTCAAGGTATCCAATTTCAGCATTAGCTATATTTATAATATCTGAAATAGTTTCTGTTATATGTGCATCTAAGGATTTTTCCTCCATACTTTCTTGCGGCGCTGCGAAGACCGGTGATATTGTACATGATATTACGAGTAATAATGAAATTATTATTTTCTTCATATTATGACTTCCTTTGATCTCGTTAGCAACTTAAATCAAAAGAAAGTATTTAGATATTAAGTTAAATTACATATTATTTGCAATCTCTGCGATCCTACTTCTATGTATTTGACCAAGTTCTATTTCACCATATGAATCTTGACCTCGAAATACTTCTGACATTCTCTTCATACCATTATTAGTACCAGAAAATGCTTGTAAGTCAACTTGAGCTTCACAATCGCCATCTATTATAACAATACTATCTTCTCCAATGCGCTGAAGCGCAAGTTTCATCAAAGATATATCCATGTTTTGAGCTTCTGTTATATAAATGCCAGCATTCATTCCTGAAGTATCATATCCTCTGACATCGCTCATTGGAAGTAAAACTAAAGTTTCTTCTTTAATTAATTGTTCTACCATAATTTTGCCACCAAGTTTACTACTTAAAAAATTACCTATTTGAGAATCAAGTAATTTCTCATCTCGACTTCCCGGATAAAAACCTAATCGCGCGGAATTTTTAGTAGCTACTGTATTACAAAATATAATAATTTTATCAATTTTATGTCTTTCTAGTTGGTAAAATAAATAACTTAATGCTATCATTGATTTTCCAGAACCAGCTGGGCCTTTAAGCATTGTTATTTGATTATTTAATAAACTATCAAACGCACAACGTTGATATTTATCATCTTTAATAGGTTTAGTTTCACCTAATATTGAAGATTTAAAATTTCCAAATGTAAGATTTCTATACTTATTTCCAGTCCAACAAAGAGTATCAATAAGTTCCCCTTGTAAATTTTCTATAAACACGTATTCATTAATGTAATGATCTTCTACTGGAACATCAAGATGTTGATAAAAATTACTCATTTCTTCATCTGACATATTTAAAGTAGTATAACCTTTATAAAAATCTACATTATTGGGATTGACAGAATAAATAGAA
>JALEZJ010000068.1 GCA_022772985.1 Erysipelotrichaceae bacterium
TTAAGTATGATGAAGAAACTAAAACTTTTTTAGGTGCTAATGATTGGCTTAAAGACTTAAAAGAAAAGGATGCAGGAGCATTCCTTAGTGATGTTGCAAATCCAAGATTTACAACTAATCCAACTACACCTAATAATAATAGTTCAATGGATGAAGTAATGAAAATAATGGGATTAGCAGAAGAAAAAAAATAAAAGAAGGAAGGTAATATAATATGAATAATATAGAATTAAGTACAGTTTATTTACCATTATTAGATAAGGTTTATAAGCAAGCTTCAAAGACTTCTATTTTAGAGGGTGATGAAGCAACTATGAAACGTGGCGACAACGGAGAATTAAAAGTTGCAAAATTAGATATGGATGCGTTAGGAGACTTTGATAGAAACTCTGGTTATACGAAAGGTTCTACTACATTCAGATGGGAAACTATTAAATACGATAAAGAACGTTCTCAAGATTTACGAATTGATAGATTAGATAATGCAGAGGCATTAAGACTTCCATTTGCTAAGTTATCTAGTGAATTTATCAGAACAAAAGTAGTGCCTGAGACAGATGCTGCTCGTATTGCTAAGATTGCAGGAACTGAGGGAATTAGTACAAAGGCTGAAAATTTAAGTGATGGTTTAGCAGTTATTTCTGCTTTACGTACCTGTGCTAACAAAATGGATGAAGATGAAGTAGATCCAGAGAATAGAATTTTATTTATTACTCCAACTAATAGAGGAATGATTAGTGATTTGGATACTAATAAATCTAAAGAAGTATTAAGCAAGTTCTCTACTATTATTGAAGTACCACAATCAAGAATGTATACAAAAATTAAACTTAATGATGGTAAAACTGAATATGGTTATACTAAAGCAACTGATGGTAAGGAGATTAATTTCTTATGTGTTGAAAGAAGTGCAGCAGTTGTTCATATGGAACAATTCATTAAATATTTTACACCAGATGAAGACCAAGAGGGTGATGATAATGTATTTAAATATCGTAATAATAACTTATATGGTCATGTTTATGAAAATAAATTAGCAGGTGTTTATTGTTCTTATAAAACTGCATAATAAAGAAGGGAGATAAAAAATGAGTACATTTATTGGAATGGGAGTAAATAAAGCAACAGATAAAAAAGTTGCTGATACTACTAAATTAGAAAAGGAAAATAAAAAATTGTCTGATAAAGTTAAAGAATTAACTGAAAAGGTTGATTCTTTAACGAATGAAAAAATTGAAATAGAAAATCAAATTAAAGAATTAACAAAAAAAGATTCTGAATAGGAGGTATAGGTATGCTAACTACATTAGTGAATTATGATTATTATATTTCTGAAAATTATGGAGGTTCTAGCATACCTGAATCTTCATTTCAAAAAAAAGTAATTGAAGCAAGTAGTAAAGTTAATTATTATACTTTTAATAGAATAAAAGAAAGTATATTAGATGATAATATAAAGAATACTATTTGTGAAATTGCAGAACTTTTATATTCTCAAGAAAAATTAAAAGAAAATGTTTTATCTAGCGATACTAAAATAAAAGCTAGTGAAACAGTTGGACCACATTCAGTAACCTATATAAATAAAACTTCATATCAAGAAAAGAAATTATTAAGTAATGAAGAATTAGAATATCAATGTTACCAAATATGCCTAAAGCATTTAGCATTATCTGGATTAATGTATAGAGGTTTTTGATTATGTTTCCAAATGTAGTAACAGTATTTAATGTTATAAAAAGTAAAGATAGTATTACTTATCATAGACAAATAGTGAAAGATGTGTTTTTTAATAAAGATAAAATTATTTCTCAAGATGGAAAAGGAGAAAAATATGCATCAGTCTATAATGTTATCTTTTCTAACGTAGCATTAAAGAAATGGGTAAATAAACAAGAGTTTTCTGGTGAAGAAGACACTTATACATTAAAAGAAAATGATATTATTGTTTTAGGAGAATATAACAATATAAGTGATTTATCTGACTTACAAAAGAGTAATGCAGATTACTTTTTAATCAAGACAGTAAGTGAGAACTTATATGGTGAAGAAGACCTTCAAAATATAGAGGTAACGAATTGAACATAAAAGCTCATTTGATACTTCCAAATTCAAAAGATTTAATGAAATCAGTTGGATTAAATGAAGGTGGAAAAGTGCAAAAATACATTGATAATTTTGTTATAAATGAATCTGAACCATATTTACCAGGAAATAGGCACTTATATGACTCTAGTAGAATTTCTACTAAATTAGGCAGTGGACAAGTTATCTATAATACTCCTGATGCTAATTATCTTTACGAGGAAAAATTAATGGTAGATCCATTTGCAAAAGTTGGTGCATTTCCTATAAGAAATGGTAAAATTTCATTCAAAAAAAGTGATGGACCAATAGAAGGATTTGTCAGTAGAAAAAATGTTCCAAAAATAATGGACCCTAAAAATCGTGATTTGCATTTTCATGGTGGAAGTATGCGTAAGGGTAAGTGGTTTGACAGAATGATAGATGATAAGATGGATGATTTACTTAATGGTGTTCAAAATATAGTGAATGGAGGTTCAAAATGAGTAAACCTATTATTGAATGTATAAAAGAATATATAAAAGATTGCCCATATTTAAATGAACTATCAAAAATAAATGTTGATTACTTAAATATGGGAGATAACGACTTTGAGTATTGGTCGTTAGAAAAAGTAGAGGCTCCTACAATTCTAAAAAAGAATGTGTTAGGAACAAAAACAGAACGTCAATGTCAATTTATAATTGCTAGTCGTTCTTTTTTTAACCCTCTAATAGATACTCAAAATATTGAAAATTTAGACTTATTTGAAAAAATAGAAGAATGGTTTAGGCAAAATACTAAAAAGAAAATTTTACCTACTTTAAACGAAGGAGAAACGGCTACATCAATAGAGGCTACTACTCCTGGCTATTTGTACGGAACAAATAAAGAAAATACTATTGCTAGATATCAAATGAGTTGTAAATTGCTATATGAAAAGGAGGAAGATAGTATATGGCATTAAGTTTATTAAGTGGTAAAGGAAAGTTTAATCGTGAGGACCATGTAACAATGTTTAACTCAAACATTACTGATTGTGATGAAAACGGGATTGTATATGGAGAAACTCCAACTTGGGTACCATTTGGAGAAGATAACGATGAAATAACTCGTGAGATGAACAACGAGATTGATGCAAAGAAGAATGTTCTGGGAAAAACCAATATTGACCATACTGGAGGAGCACAAACTACAGAAATAGATCCAATTGCTATTCGTGGAAATGATACTTTATCAGCAATTTTATATTTAATGTTTAAATATGGATTGACAGGTGATAAAGCAAAATTACAATGTATGGAAGTAACACTTGGAGACAAACAATCAGATGGAAGTTATGGAGCATTTACAGAAGATGCAGTAGTTGATTTGAAATCTTGGGGTGGAGATACCACTAAATTAAATGGTCCAATTACTTTGAATTGGTGTGGTAATAAAGAACACGGAACCTTTAACGCATCTACAAAAGCATTTACCAAAACAACAGTAGAGTAGATACGAGGGCTAAGGCCCTCTTTTTATTTTATATTTTAAGGGAAGGAAGATAGAAATGGCTTTAACTATTAAACAAAATATAGTAAAAGAGGATTTAGTGGATGAAAATGGAAATAGATTAGGAGAACTTAAATTTAATCCTAATGATACTAGAATTATGCAAAAACTTACTAAAATAGTAAATGATTTAACAGATAAAATGAAGGATCTAAAAAAGATGGATATTCCTAGTGTAGAAAGCTTAAAAAAAAATAAATTAGAAGAAATAGAAGATTTTGAAAAATTTGGAGAAGATTTTTCAAAATTAAATGAAGCTTTTGATTTAGAAGAACAAGCAATAGATAATACAATAAAAGAATTATCAGATATTTTTGGAGAAGATACAATAAATGTATTTACTGGTGGAACTAAAGATATTGAAACATTAACGCCACTTTTAGATTTTGTTATGCCTTATGTTAAGAAAGCAAGAGAAGGTAAAGTAAAGAAATACACTATAAAAAAAGAAGATGCTGATGTGATGGAATAATGAATATTCTTACTGATAAATTGCCAACTAAAATTAGAGTAAATGAAAATATATATGATATAAATTATGACTATAAAACAGCTATTAAAACATTAATGGCTTTTGAAGATGATGAACTAACACAAAGTGAAAAGTATTATATCTTGCTTAATAACATCTATAAACAAGAAATACCACAATGTGATGAAGAAGAAGCAATTTTCAAGGCTATTAAGTTTCTAAATTTAGGAGTAGATTCTGAAACTAATTCAAATAAAGAAAGTCCAAGAGTTTATTCGTTCAGTAAAGATGCAAGTTATATTTATAGTGGTATAAGTCAAACTCATAAAGTAGACTTAGAAAAAGAATCAAATTTGCATTTTTGGAAGTTTATGAGTTTATTTATGGATATGACACCTGAATGTATGTTTGGAGAACTTGTATATTATAGAAAAAGAAAACAAGAAGGAAAACTTACAAAGGAAGAAAAACAACAATATGAAAAAATAAAAGATTTAGTTGACTTAGAAAGAGTCAAAGTAAAATCAGAAGAAAGAAGAAAATTTTTTGAAGAATTTAACAGGTAGGAGGTGTTATACTGGCAGAAAAAAAAGGAAGTATCGTTATTGATACTAGAATGAATTACAATAAAATTCAAAGTGATTTTAAAAATTTAGAAAAAAGCGCAGAAAGTTTGATAAATAAATACAATAAATCTGTTGATAGCATAAAAAGTCAAGAACTAGCAATTGAAAAAGTAAAAGATAAAATAGCAAATTTGCAACTTCTTGCTGACAGCGGAGTTATTAAAGATACAGAAGCTGGTCAACTACAAAATCTTAATAAGCAATTAGATATTATGACTAGTAAATTATCTCAAACAAAAGATGAAGCAAAGCAAACAGCAAATAAAATAAATGATACTTTTAATGAAAAAAGATTTAATCTTGGTGGAATTTCAAATGGAGTAAGTGAAATAAGTACCAAATTAGATAAATTTAAAAAAAGAGTAACTAGACTAATAGGTACAGTTGCTATTTTTAATTTATTGAGAAGTAGTTTAACATCATTAAGAGATAAATTTATGACTTTATTAAATACAAATGATACGTTCAGTTCTAGTCTTAATCAAATCAAAGCAAATTTAATGACAGCATTTGCTCCTATTTATAATGCATGCTTGCCAGCCATAAACTCGTTAATGAGTGCCTTGTCCAAATTAACAGGTACAATTGCAGTATTTGTTTCTGGACTCTTTGGAAAAAGTTTAGATGATGCTAAAAATCAAGCAAAAGGATTATCAAAAGCATTAGATAAAACTTCGAAAAGTGGAGAGAAAGCAAGTGGATCATTATCAAGTCTTGATGAGATAGAATTAATAAATGAAGATTCTTCAAATGTTGGAGGTTCAGGGACAGAAGATACAGGGATAAATTATGATGGTGAAATACAATATAGTCAGAAGTTGTTGGACTTTTTAAATAAAATAAAAGTTTTTGTGTTAGATAATAAAGATTTATTAATTGGATTGTTTGCTGGAATACTAGCAGGAATAGCAGCTTTTAAAATTGTGAATTTTATTAAAAATTCAGAAAAATTATTAAAAATATTTAGTGGATTAAAAAATGCATCTGCTGGATTGATAGCATTGGGAATAGGAATAGCAGTTGCTGGAATTATATTTACCATTCAGTCCTTAATTTCGTATTTAAAAGACCCAAGTTGGGATAATTTTGGAAAAGTAATTACTGGAATAGGAATAGCAGTAGCTGGCGTTGCTCTTATATTTGGTGCGTGGCCAGTAGCAATAGGAGGAGCATTAGTAGCAGTTTTAGGTTTGATAATATCAAATTGGGATAAAATTAAAGGAACTTTACAAGGTGGTATTGACTGGTTAAAAACAAAAGGTAGAGAAATTTTTCTTTGGTTATTTGGAGATGTATTTGCTCCACTTTATGATGGATTTGTTAATATCTTACAATCGGCTTTAAATTTTCTTGATACAACGTTTAATAATGCAAAAAAAATTTTTGATAATATCATAGGATTTATAAAAAATGTATTTACTGGAAATTGGAAAGGTGCATGGGAAAATGTCAAAAATATATTTTTGGCTTTATTAAATCAAATTAAAGCAACTTTTATGTTGGTGCTTAGTACTTTGGGGAACCTAGCGGTAGGAGTAGGACAAACTGTAGGAAATGTCATTGCAGGAGTATTTAAAGCAGTAGTCAATGGAGTGCTTGGTGCAATGGAGAGTATATTAAATTTTCCAATAAAATCAGTAAATAAATTGATAAAGGTTATTAATGAAGTTCCAGGAATAAATTTAGGAACACTACCAACTTTTAATTTACCAAGGCTAGCAACAGGCGCAGTTATACCACCTAGACAAGAATTTGCTGCAATTTTAGGAGACCAAAAACATGGTACTAATATAGAAGCACCACTTGATACAATAGTGGATGCTTTTAATATATCTTTAAATAAAAGAAACGATAATAATGAAGTCATAGATTTACTATTAGAACTTAATAGAAATATATTTGAATTATCCAAAAATCCAACCATATTAAATATTAATGGTAGAGAATTTGCGAAAGCTACTTATAACGATTTTAAAAATGAAGATAGTAGGCAACAAGCATCTACAAACATAGTAAGGAGATGATATCATGGCATTTTTGGAAGCTAGTTATGATAATAATACATGGTTTGATTTACCAACACCGGATTCAGAAAATTACTCTCCAACTTACACACATTTAGAAAAATCATATAGAGATGCTTTAGGATATCTACATAGAGATGTAACAAGAAGGAATCTTGCTAAAGTTACAGCTGGATGGTGCAAATTAAATTTTAATGAAATGGCGTTATTGCAATCTCTTTATGAAAGGGACTTTTTTTATTTAAAATTTACTGATAATTATGGAAAAAGAGTTATAAAAAAAGTTTATGCAGGTCCTTTAGATGGAAAGGTTAAATATGCTGATAAAAATACTTATTTATTAGTCCATAGAACTGACATTCAAATGAATTTTATTGAGTATTAGGAGGATATTATGGAAACAGTTAGTGAAAGTTTTAAAAAGGCAATAAAATCCAATACTCGAGAAGTAAAAGGTTATGTAGAAATTATTTATAAAGAAATAGAGCAAAAAGATTATACAATGACATTATCACCAACTAAAGCAATATTTAGTTTGGATAATGAAATAGTAGATGGAAATAAAAAAATAAAAAATTATGCAAGTTTAGAAGAAGACTATACATTATTAGATGGCAGTTTTATCCTTCCTAATTATAATATAAAAGGAGATAATGCTGGATATATAAGTAATGAAATTTTTAATAATATAGAAAGACCTATACTAAAAATAGTAAATGAAGCAGGACCATCTTCAAGTTCAGGAATAACAATTTATTTTAAAAATAATATTGCTCAAAAATTCAATATTACCATAATAAAAAGTGATGATACCAGTTTGGAAATAAATGTAATTGATAACCAAAAAGCAATTTATCAATATATATTTGAAGAAGAGATTTCAATAAAGTCTTTGCAACTTGATCTTATTCAAATGGAATATGATAAAAGGAGAATCAGAATACCAGAAATAGACTTAGGAATTTCACAAATATATGAAGGAAATGATTTAGTATCATTTTCAACTACTGAAGAAATAGATTTATTATTAACAAGTACACCAATTAATGATTGCCAAGTTAATTTAAATAATTATGATAATTCATTTGATCCAATAAATCCAGTAGGACTAGCTAAATATTTAACAGAGGATTGTATAATAAAGCCTTATATAGGAATATTAACTGAAGAAAATGGAATAGAGTATATAAAAATGGGCTATTTTTATTTAAATGACTGGTCATCTGATACTGATGGTAATGTTACTATAAATGGTAAAAACTTAATTGCTATTTTATCAAAAACAGATTTAAAGTCGAATGGAGATTTATTAAGAAATGATATGTCAAACTACAATTATTTAACTAATTATTTGAATAATTGTTATAACTATAAATTTAATATAGAATTGCCATATGTTTATAATATGTTGTATTTGAATTTTTATAATTTATTGGATGTTTTAAAATATATATGTTCATACATGCTAAGAAAAAATAATAAAAGAAAATTCTTTATTTCAAGAGAAAATATAATTACTTTTAACAAATTAAACCAAGAAGTTGTTGAAAATATAAGTAGAAATGAGCTATTAGAAGATGCTAAATTTGAAAATAAAGTACCAATAAAAAAAGTAACTATAATTGGTAACAATAATAACAACTATACAGATGGTGAAAGTGGAAAAGAAATCATAAATGCAAAATATGTATTATCAAAACCGGTAGAATATGTATGGTATGTTCACAATGAATCAACTGAAAATTCAAAAGGATATGATTATGTTTATACTGGAGATAGTTTCTCTTTTTCGTATTCTTGTAATAATTCAAATGCAAAAGCAGAAATAATAGATATGAACTGTTATATGGTTTATGTAAAATTATCTGGTGAAATAGGTGATGAATTCTCTATAATATTAAAAGATTGGGTAGCAAAAAACTCATTAAGGGAATCAAAAAATATATTTAATAGTAAACAAGAAGTAGGAGATGAATTAGAAATTGATTTTAAAAATACTAACAAATTTTCTAACTCTTACACTTCATCAATGGCTGATTATTATTTTGATAATGATAAGAAATATCTAATTTCGGCTAATTATATCGGTGACCCTTCCTTAATGCCAGGAGATATGGTTTCAATAGAAACGAAGTATGGCTATAAAGATGTAATTATAACAAAGCAAATTTTAAAATTTGATGGTGGATTAAGTGGAACTATAGAAGGAGTTGGAGATTAATATGCAGAAAATGATTAAAGGAAATGTCATTATAGAAATAAAAGAAAAAGATATTTTAAAGGCTGAACTATTAGGATTTATTAAATATGATGGTATAAAAATAGTTAATGCAGAGGTTGATTTTGATGAATAATTATTTAACAAAAGAAATATTAAATGAAATAGAAAATAAAATAACAGAACTACAAGGATTATTTCTGAATAAGTTTCAATTAAGTGCAACTAATTTGAGAAATATTCATGTTGGGGATAGCTTAAATAGTAAAATTATTTATTTATCTTTTCCTTGGAATAGTTATGAAACCATAACATCAACAGATTTTATTGAATTTATTACTACTGAAAATTATATGATAAGATATCGAAATACTAATGGAACAAAAAATAATATTTCTTTTTTTTATGATGGAACAAATAGATACTTATATGCAAAAAATAATACTAATATTAACAATTATATAAATTATATTAGATATAGATTACCAAAAGATTATGGTAAGGTCACTCATATTGATGATTTAGATCCATTTTATGAATATATAAAAATAGTAGATAATTCAACAAAATTATTATTATATACATCTAAAGAATGGAAAGATAATGAAATTCCATATTTACAAGATATTGATAGGATAGAGCAAGGAATAGAAAATATTGCCGAACTTTTTTTCAAACCAAATGGATATGAGAGCAAAATATGGACAGTTACAGGAACTTGTGACATTGAAAATAGTGATTATGGATTATCCCAAAAACCTATAAGTTATAAAGATTTTGAAAGATGGAAAAAAAATATTGAATTATTAGCATCACATTTTAATGATTTTGTTAATGTGTGGAATGTAGTTAGTTATATTAATTGGAATGAAGAAAATAAATTCGAATGGGAGGAGTTTTAAAATGGCAAAAGTAAGTTTTAAAAGAGTAGAATCAATAAATGATTTAAATAGCATTGATATAGAAGATGGAAACTTTATAATTACAGGAGATAGCAACGCTTTTATTGATTATGGTAGTAAAAGAATTCCAATAGGAGGAACACCTGATAACCAAATGGATGATTCGTCTACTAACTCAGTACAAAACAAAATAATAAAAAAATATATAGATGATAAAACATCAACTAATTCAAAAAATATAGAAGAATTAAAAGAAAGTAACATCTATTCAACGGAAGAAAAAATTGTTGGAAAATGGATAGATGGTAAGCCAATTTATAGAAAAGTATCTAATGTAACATTACAAAATCAATCAAACTGGACTAACTTAGTAAGTATTCCTAATCTTGATAAATTAATCAATGCTTATGGTTTTTGTAAAAATATTATTATACCAAGATATGAAAGTTCTAGTTATTATACTCAGTTTTTGTTTGAAAATAATTATTTAAAATATATGTCAAGCGGAAATTCTGGTTCTGCTTTTATTGTAACAGAATATACAAAAACAACAGATGAGGTGGTTGAATGAATGATGTAATTATAAATGTAAATGAAAAAACAGGAGTGGCTTATAAAAAAATTTGTAATCAAAAGATAGGTAATCAACATCAGAATCTTCAAAATAAACTGAAATTCGAATTTACAGATACAGATAATATTCCAGAAGGTATAGCATGGTTAGAATATGAAATAGATGGAAATAAAAATTATGCTTTAATGGAAAAATACGAAAAAGGCTATCAAATAGATATAAAATCATGTTTATTAATAAGCAATTATGTAGAAGTAGATTTAAAAATAACTCAAGAGGAGAACCCAAACGGAATACCAGTATTTGTATCTAGTATAGTAATATTTGAAGTAGAAAGAACAATCAATGCAGAAGAGGAAGAACCAGAACAATATCCAAGTTGGTTTGATAATGCAAATAAAGTGTTAAAAGAGGCTAGTAATTTAGATCTAGATGTTAGTAAGGTTGGCGATACTTCTACAATCACCATAACTAAAAAAGATGGAACACAAAAGATTGTAGAAGTTTATGACGGAACAGGTGGAAGTGGTACTGGTGGAACAGGAGAAAATGGTGCTACTTTTACACCTTATGTTAGTGAAGATGGAGTAATTAGTTGGACTAATGATAAAGGATTGGACAATCCTTCACCTATTAATATAAAAGGACCAAAAGGGGATGTTGGAGAAAAAGGAATTTCTGGTAAAGATGGTATTTCTGTTTCTTCGATAATACAAACAACAACATCATCTGAAAGTGGAGGAACTAACATTATAACTGCCACTTTAAGTGATGGAACAACAAGTAATTTTAATATTATGAATGGTGCTAAGGGTGATAGAGGCGAAAAGGGGGACACTGGCCAAGATGGATATACACCAATTAAAGGTGTAGATTATTTTGATGGAGAACAAGGACCACAAGGAATTCAAGGAGAGCAAGGTATTCAAGGTGAACAAGGTCCTCAAGGTGAAAAGGGTGAAACAGGCGCAAAGGGCGATAAAGGAGATGCTTTTACATATGATGATTTTACAGCAGAACAACTTGCTTCTTTAAAGGGAGAAAAAGGAGATAAGGGTGATAAAGGAGACCCTGGAACTAATGGAACTAATGGCACAGATGGTTATACTCCAGTAAAAGGTACTGATTACTATACCGAGGCAGATAAACTAGAAATGGTCGAACTAGTATTGGCATCTTTACCAAGTGCTGAGGAGGTTAGTTACTAATGGCTAATGTAATTATAAATGATACGCATCTTAATAATATTGCTAGTGCAATCAGAGAAAAGAATGGTACAACTACTAAATATAAACCTTCTGAGATGCCAACAGCCATTTCCGCAATTGAAACAGGTAGTGGAGGTTCAAGTGATGAATGGCAACCTCAACCAGATTGGTGGGATATAGATACTATATTAGAAAATGATACAGAAGATTATGAAGGAAAAATGATTGTGTTATTTACTGATGAGAATGATACTACAACATTTAATTATGCTTCATCACATAATGTTGCTAAATTAAAACTAAGTGATGGAACAATTTATGATTATAATAAAACTATTACTCATACATGGGATACTACAAAAGATAAAGAATGTAGCTTTGGTTATAAAACAAGATATTATATTGTTTATTTTTCATCAACTGAAGTTCCAGTTTATAATAATTCAATGTTAACATATAGTAATGATAATTCAAATTCTCTATTATATGTAATTTTTAAAAATTTAAATATTACTGTAAATAGTGCATCAGGAAATACTTTTTTTAATAATAATTTATTGCTTGAAAGAGTTAAATGTATAAATTCTACTATTAATGCAAGTACACATGTTTTTTCTGGATGTAGAAATTTGATTGAAGTTGACAATGTAATTCTAAAAAAAGGTTTCTATTGTTTTAATGGTTGTAGAAAATTAAAAAAATTAAATAATCTTTCCTTATCTTCAACAAATAAAGGTATCAATTATTGTTTCGATTCAACTTCGATTGAAGTAATAGACATTGATACATCCATGATAACCAATTTTCAAAATGCTTTTTCAAGTTGCTATTACTTAAGAAAAATTATTAAATTAGATTTTGCAAGTGCAACAAATGTTTCTTCTACATTTAACAATTGTAATAATTTGCTTGAAATTGTTCAAATATCCAATATAAAAATAACAGGATTAAATTTTTCTAGTAGTACATTATTGAGAAGGGAAAGTTTACTTAAAATATTAAATGCTCTATATGATTACGCAGCAGAAGGAAGTACAGATACTTATACTTTAATAGTAGGGACTAAAAATTTAGCAAAATTATCAGATGAAGAAAAAGCAATAGCAACCAATAAAGGTTGGACATTAGCGAAAGGATGATAATATGAGAATAGAAAAAACAGATAAATTTAATATTCTATATACAGATGAAGGAAAGCACATAAGATCAATTAATGATATTTATAAAGAAGCATATACAGATGAATATGGAAATGAGATAGAAGAATATTTTCCAAATTACTTTGAAAAGGCTTTTGTACCTAAAAGAATTACAGAAGATAATATGAATGATTACTATGTAGAAGAACCAATTGAAACTGAAAATACAACTGAATTAAAGGCAAAAGCCTATGATATATTGGTAGGTGATGCTTAATGGATATATTAGAAAAAGCAAGATTGTTAAGAAAGAATATTATTTCTAGTTCTGCTAGTTTAGAAGATAAAGTTGCAAGTGAAACACCAGAGTTATTTAAAAAATTAAGCGAAAGTGGAGACTTAATTAAAGTTGGAACTAGAATAAATTGGAATGGTGTTCTAAAAAGAGCATCCGTTGATTTATATGATACATTAGAAAATAATCCAGATAATGCACCTACATTATGGGAAGATATAAATTATAAAGATGGATATAGAATTATTCCAGAGACAATAACGGTAGGAACTGCATTTAGCAAAGATGAATACGGTTGGTGGAAAGGCACATTATATAAATCATTATTAGATAACAATGTTTGGACACCAGAACAATATCCAAGTGGATGGATAGAAGTATAGAAAGGAATAAAATATGAATTTTATAAAAGAATACTGGGTTCAAATAATCTTTCTATTAGGGATTGCAACAACATTCTTAACATTTTGTCGTTCAATGATAGAAGCAACTAAATGTTCGTTAAGAAATGACATTTTAGACATCTACGATAGATGTAAGGACAAAAAACAAATAACTCATTATCAATTAGAATCGATTAAATACAGTAGTGATTTATATTTTAAATTAAAAGGAAATTCATTCGTAAAAAATGTAGTTGATAGAGTAAATGATTTTGATTTAATAGATTAAGAAAGAAGGTAATTTATGAGTAATAAAGTTTATGATATTTTGAAATTTATAGCACAAATAGTATTACCAGCAATGGGTACATTGTATTTTGCGTTGGCTGGTATTTGGAATCTTCCTTATGGAGAACAAGTTGTTGGAACTATCACAGCAGTCGATACTTTTCTAGGTGCTTTACTAGGATTATCTAGTATGAGTTACAATAAAGAAGAAGGTGTATAATATGGTAAAAATAATTCAGAAATTAGTCTCATCTAGTAAATATTCTATAAAATGTCCTTATCAAATGACACCTGAATATATTACAATTCACAATACCGCCAATGATGCAAGTGCTGAAAATGAAATTGCATATATGAATAATAATAATTATGAAACATCTTATCATTTCGCAGTAGATGACATTCAAGCAGTACAAGGACTACCACTCAACAGAAACGGATGGCATGCAGGAGATGGAAATGGTACGGGTAATAGAAAATCTATTGGTATAGAAATTTGCTATTCCAAATCTGGTGGAGATAGATTTATTAAAGCAGAAGAAAATGCAGTAGAGTTAATTGTTCAACTTCTAAAAGAAAGAGGTTGGGGAATTGATAGAGTAAAGAAACATCAAGATTGGAGTAATAAATATTGTCCACATAGAACATTAGACTTAGGTTGGGATAGATTTATCAAAATGATTGAAACTAAGTTAAATGATACTCAAAATAAGTCAAATGTTGATATTACTTATCAAACATGGGATGATGTTAGAAATGCTTGGCTACCTAATGTAGTAAACGATTCTGATTATGCTGGAATATTTGGACATGATGTATGCTGTGTATATGCTAATGCTAGTGTAGGTAATGTTTATTATAAAGTTCATTATAAAGGTGGTAAATGGCTACCAGAAGTAAGAAATAGAGAAGATTATGCAGGACTATATAATAAACCAATTGATGGATTTATGATTAAATCAGATGTAAGACAACTAACTTATAGAGTACATCTTAGAAGAAGTAATAAATGGCTACCTTGGGTAACTGGTTATAATCAAAATGATTCTAATAATGGTTATGCTGGCATACTAGAACAAGAAATAGATGCTATACAAATTAAATAATGGAGTAGGGATAAAACCTTACTCCTCTTTTTTTATGTAAAATTTTATAAGTTAATTTTAATTAATAGTTCCATATTTTACTTGACTTTTAATGCTTTTTTTCGTAGAATATATGGTCAACAAAGAAAAAATAGTTATTGTGAATTATTTTTAATTGTGTTATGATTTATTTGTAAAGTAAGAGATTGTTTTACAAATAATAATTGTATTTTTGTTTCATAATATTAAAAAAGGAGAATTATATTTTATGAAACAAAAAAAAGGAGGAATTTATAATATGACAGAAACAGTGGTTAATAATTTGTATGAGTGTAATAATATATTTGGAACTACTAAACAAAAGTCAAATATAATTTTAGATAATTTTATAACTGCTTTGTCGTTTTATAGATTAAAAAAACAAGCAAAAAAAATAGATTATTCTAATCTTGTAGAAAAAAGAGAAGATTTTTGTGGTGGTAATGTAATTATAAAAAATACAAGAATAATGCCAGAAACTATTTTTAATGTTTGGATATCAAAAGTAAAAGAATCAAAAGATTGTGATACTTGTTTGGAAGAAATAAAAAAAGAATATCCTGCACTAACCGATAATACAATAATTATTAAGGCTTTATTCTATTATATAAGCCATAATAGCTATAGAAAAATATTTAAATGAGATTATTATTGGATGAAAATGTTCCAAATAACATTATGGTTAAATTAAAAAAAGCAGGACATGATGTTGAACATATAAATAGAAATTGTAAAGGGAAAAAAGATATTGAAGTTTTAGAATATGCAATTTGTCAAAAACGTTGTATTGTAACGTTAGATTATGATTTTTGTGGTTACAAAAAATTTGAACATTATGGTATAATTAAAATTAGTAGTAAAAACTCTAAACCATATGAACCTTTATTAGAAGTTTTAAGGTTATATAAGGGTATTGGTTTAAAGAATATATATATTCAAATAGATGAAAAAAGTGCTTTTAAAGAAATAAAAAAGTATGGTAAAAAAAGAAAATTTTTCTTTAAACAATTTCAGAGAATAGAATTAAATTTAGAATGTTTTAGTAGTTAATATAATTTAATTAAAATAATAAATTGTATTTTATTCGACAAAAATCGACAAAAATCGACAAAATAAAATGATATAGTACATACCCGAAAGGGGGAATATATCATGCAAACAGGTATTTTGTTGGGAAATGATAAATTAAAAGAATTTTGTAAAGAACTAAATATTGATTGTAATACATCTAAAATATTAATTAAGATTAATAATAATAAAGCTGAGTATTATAATTTTGATGATGATTGTTTCTATGAATTAGATCTAGAAATAGCAAAGAAATATTTATAGGAAAAGAGGAAGTTGACTTAATTGTCTTCTTCCTCTTTTTTTAGTGTTCCATTTTCTAATGCTTTGATAGATAATCTCAAAAATTCAGCACCTTTTAAATTTTTTTCTTTAAGTAGATTATCAAGATGTTCTTTTTCTTGTTTTTGCATTTCTACTTTAAATGTTTTGTAGTTTTCTTTTTTATAATTATTAATATATTCTTTTTGATTAAAAGCCATTATTATACACCTCCATTATTATTTTAATACATTTAGTACGAAAAATCAAGAAAAAGTATTGACATTTAGTACGAAATGTAGTATACTTAGTATGTAAGATAAAGAGAGACGATATCTTACGAGAAAGGAGAAATGATGAATAATCCAAAGAAAAAGCCAATTCGCAGTTTAAGTTTAGCCGACTGCTACGAATTAGCTGCACAGGGTTACATCTTTATTAAACATAAAAATGTAATCATAGTAGGAAAGGAATAAATCCTCTTCCTACTAAAATTATAATACTATTCATCATAAAAGTAAATGAAAAAATTAATAAAAGGGGTAGAGTTGATAATAAATTTATATAAATCTAATAGTGATAATTATGTTCCTATTTATTCAGGAGACGAATTATTAAGTTTTGGAAAGGTGGCTCGATAATTATGGATAGTAGAGTTAATCGTTATTCCAAAAAGAATAGATTAAAACGAAGAATCAAGAAATTAGGGATTAAGGGGATTATTAAAATATTAATTAGGAACATAGTTTATCTAATTGTAGGACTAGTATATGCTACTTATCTATTAATAAGAGCATTCGATAATTTGATCGCCAGATTCTTTATGAGATTACCTAGAATTATGAAAGTAGCTATAATCTATTTATTAGTAATAAATTTAGGATTTGATTTTTATAGAATCTTTGAAGATACTAAACCAATAAAAGAAGTAGTAACAGTTGTTAGTAAAGTAGAAGCACAAAATATTCCAGTAAATTTTAATGCAAAAGAACAAAAAGAAGAAACATGTGTATTTGATAGCATTAGTTGTCAAATTGCAGAAAAAGGTAAAGAAATAGGTTTAAATGAGGAGCAAACTTTAATAAGTATTGCTATTTCAAAATGGGAAACAGGAAATTATACCAGCTCAGCATTTTTAAATAAAAACAATGTTGGTGGTGTTATGTGTGATACTGGTTTAAGAACTTATGCTACTTTAGATGAGGGAATAACGCATTTCCTAACTAATCTTAAAAATAACTATTTTGATATAGGATTAGATACTTTAGAAAAAATTAAACCAAAATACTGTCCTGACAATGCTAAAAATGATCCAGATGGGCTTAATCAATATTGGTTAAAAGGGACTAATCAAAAATTAATAGAATTAAAAGGAAAATAGAGAACTTTGATATTCTCTATTTTTCGTTAATGTTCACTTTTTTTATAAATTTATCATTAATATAAATTAATATAGTATCGTTAAATCTAACGAAGATTTTTTGATTACCATTTTTATTATTTGTATTAACAACAATATAATAGTTTGTCCAGTTAGATTTGTAATCACCCTTACAATGTTTTTTTATGTAGTTTTCTAATAATGTATCAACCATAACTTAAACCCCTCCTTTTTTATAATATAAATTATCTTCATTCCAATTTGGATAAATGGATGAAAGATAGTTTTTTACTTTTTCTTTTAATAATTCTTTTTCTTCTTTTGTCCCATTATCAAATCTATAATGACAATCATTTTCTGTAAGTCTAGTACAAGCAGTAAAGATATTTTCTTCTATTCCTAAACCACCTTTAGCACGTGATATATAATGAGCATTGGGCATAACATTAACATTATTACCACAAATAACACAACAATGTTTATCACGTTCCCACACCTTTAATTTTACTTTTTGGTCTATATCAGTAGCTTTACTTCTTTTTGATTTTATATTTCCACTTCTAAGTGGACTTTTTTCTTTTAAAGTGGACTTTTTCTTTATTTGATTGCTATTTAGTTTATAAAACGAATTTTTTGATTTTTTCGTTCCATTAGATTTATAAAACGAATTTTCTTTGTTTTTCGTTTTATATTCTTTATTAACACATTCCCGACAACAGGAAAATGTTATCTCCTTATTAAGTAATTTACAATAAGGATTTCCCTTTCTATTCCTTATATATATACAATAATTATTCATAAAATACAACTCCTTACGAAGTTGTACTAACCTTTATACTCCTCCTGGAGATTGATAAATCATTTGACTAATCGTTGTAATATCTTTAAATGTCAAGCAATCAGCAAGCACACGATTAATTCCAACATTACCAACCATCAACATTCCTAAATTTCCTTCCCCAACGGCTTCTGCTCTCATCAATCGAGCCAATAATTCCAATTCTTTATCCGTATATTTTACAATCATGGTATCACCTAACATAATATATGCATAAAGTAAAAACAAATCTACTAGAAATATAAGATTTTTTATAATCCAAAATACTTAATCTTATCTTTCTCTCCTAATTATTCTAACCTAGTTATTCTTAATAGTAATATTTTATCCTATTCTAAATTTTATAAAAATTTTAAATAAAATAAAAATTACAAAATAAGTCACTATTTATATGTTTAAAACAAGAAATTTTAACACAGAATATTCATAGAATAAAACGAAAGGGGAATATAAAAATGCTTGGAAACTTTAACGAAGAGGCCCAATTAATCTTATTAAAATCACAAGGTGAGATGTTGGAATTATGTCATCCATATATAGGAACAGAACATCTTGTTTTATCTATATTAAAAAATGGTACCAAGTTATCCAAAAGGTTAGAAGAATATGGATTGACCTATGATACATTTAAAACTGAAATTCTATCCGTAATTGGAAAAGGAACAAAAAAATCAGCATTCCTTCTCTATACACCACTTTTAAGAAAAATTATGGATAACGCTCTATTAGATGCAAAAGATAACAACAATGGAGAAGTAACTGTAGAGCACCTCTTTTCTGCTCTATTAGAAGAAGGAGAAGGAATTGCAATTAGAATCTTTATTGGAATGGGAATTAATTTAGAAGAGTTATATGAAGAATTTGCTTCAAGATTAATCAAGAAGCCTAAAAAACGAAAGAAAAAATTAATAATTGATGATCTAGGAATTGACTTAATTGAAAAAGCTAAAAACAACAAATTAGATCCAGTAATAGGAAGAGAAAAAGAAATAAAACGCCTAACAGAAATTCTGTGCCGTCGTACCAAAAATAATCCCATTTTAATTGGAGAAGCAGGAGTAGGAAAAACAGCAATTGTAGAAGAATTAGCAAATCGTATTGCTAATGGAGAAGTTCCGCAAAATCTTCAAGAAAAAAGAATCATATCTCTAGATATGGCAACAGTAGTATCAGGTACAAAATATCGAGGAGAATTTGAAGAACGAATGCAAAAAATTTTAAAAGAAATAGCAGAAGAAGGAAATATTATTCTTTTTATTGATGAAATTCATACATTAGTTGGAGCCGGTGGAGCAGAAGGCGCTATAGATGCATCTAATATTCTAAAACCAGCTTTAGCGAGAGGGACTATCAAATGTATCGGAGCTACTACCACCAATGAATACAAAAAATACATTGAAGAAGATAAAGCTTTAGAACGTCGATTTCAACCTATTATGATTGAGGAACCAGATGTTTTATCTACCATTAATATTTTAGAAAAAATAAAACCGATCTATGAACATTATCATCATGTAACCATCCCAACTAGTCTTTTACCTCGTTTAGTAGAATTGTCAAATAAATACATCTCTGATCGTCACAATCCAGATAAATCGATAGATATCTTAGATGAAGTATCTTCTATGGTAAGCATTCAAGAGACCAAACGACAAAAAGAAATTAGTAACTTAAAAAAAGAATTACAACAAATTGAAAAAAATAAAATAGCTCTAATTTTAGATAATGACATGAAAACAGCTTATACTTATTTAAAGCAAGAATCAAAAATAACTTCTAAATTAAATAAATTAGAACAAAATAATAAACAAAATCAAAAAAAGATTACAATAGAAGATATTGCTAACGTAATTCACCAAAAAACCAATATTCCGATCTACGAAATTATGAAAGATAATTTAGACAATATTACTAAATTAGAAAAAGAATTAACATCTTCTATTATAGGACAAGAAACTGCCATTAAAGAATTGATTAATAGCACAAAAAAAGTAAAATTAGGATATTCTAACAATAAAATTAAATCTTATTTATTTGTAGGTCCAACGGGAGTGGGGAAAACCAATTTAGCAAAATTATATGCAAAATATTTAATGGGAGAAAACAATCTAATTCGCTTAGATATGAGTGAATATTCAGATGCTACTGCTATTAATAAAATTATTGGATCATCACCAGGATACGTTGGATATCAAGATAATAATACAATTTTAAGTAAAATAAAAGATAAACCAACTTCCATCTTATTATTAGATGAAATTGATAAAGCAAGTCCTCAGGTAATTAACCTTCTTTATCAAATTTTAGATGAAGGAGAAATAAAAGACGCAAGAAATAATACTATAAATTTAAATAATAATATTATTATCATGACATCTAATTTAGGTTTTGAAGAAACAAAGTTAGGATTCAATCAAGAAAAGGAAAAAAACTCAAAAATTACTAGTGACCTAAAACAAAAATTTCCTACAGCATTATTGAATAGAATTGATAATATCATTATTTTTAATTACCTTACAGAAAAAGATATGATTACTATTGTAAAGAAAAAACTAAAAAAATTAGAAGAAAAATATCCAACACTAACGTATTCAAACCATTTAATCAAAGAAATTGTTGATGCCTCTGAATATAAAGAGTATGGAGCAAGACGTATTGATAAAATTATTGATTCAAAATTAGAAAATTTGATTATTGATAAATTATTAAAAGAAGAATCGCTTACTATTAACCACTTAATAGAATGTCCTAGCATCCCATAAAAATAAATGATATTTCATATTGAATATTGGGAAATAAATTCAGGCTGTTGACAAATAAAATTTTGTTAATAGTCTTTTGTATTTTGAAAAAAAGTAAGGCAATAAAAATAGGAGTAAACAAATTAACAAAAAATGTATAAAGTGCCTTAATTTTATTTAGATTAAAACGAAAGAATATGATTGTTTAAATAATAAAAATATGGTATGAAATGAAGTCTATTAGAAAAAAATGTTGTTTGGGGTACATTTTCTAAATAAGTATTTTGAAACAATTAAAAAAGATCTCAATGTCTTTACAGAAATTTAGAATTATTGTATAATATCTCTGGCGAAGAAGAGGAGTGAAAAAACATGGATAAAGTATATGTATTCGGACATCGAAATCCAGATACGGATAGTGTAACAGCAGCAATTTCCTTATCATATTTAAAAAATCAATTAGGAGTAAAGGCCAAACCAGCTGTATTAAGTTCTATCAATCTAGAAACTAAGTATGCCTTAAATTATTTTAACGTCGAAGTTCCAATTTTTTTAAATGATGTGAAACTAAAAGTAAAGGATCTAAATTATACCAAAAATTATAGTATTACGGAAGAAGATTCTATCAATGATGCTTATCAAAAAATGACAGAAGCGGGTATTAGTAAAATTCCTGTTTTAGATAATAAGAAGAAAATGCTTGGCATTATTACAATGAAAGACATAGCGAAAGAACAATTTAGCGAGAACATTGATTTAATAGATAGTACCTACGAAAATATTCAAGAAGCAATCGATGGAAAAGAAGTATTACATTATGACAATAAAATTAAAGGAAAACTAACAGTTGCCAGTTACCGTAGTACCACAATTTTAAGTACTGTAAAACTAGATCAATCAAGCATTCTAATCGTTGGAGACAGGCATAGTGTGATTGAATATGCCATTAATAGCGGAGCAAAATTAGTAATTGTAACAGGAGATCATCAAATCAAAAAAGAACATCTAGAACTAGCTAAGAAAAAGAAAGTAAATATTATTATTACCCCATATTCAACAGTAATTACTGCTAGAAGAATTAATTTAGCAAATAGTGTAGCAACGATCCCTTATCAAAAAGAAATTCTTTGCATTAGTGAGCATGAAAATATTAGTGATTTTGTAAATATTGCAAACAAAACAAGATATAGCTATTATCCTGTTGTAAATGAAAAAGAAGAATGTACAGGTATTCTAAGAATATCAGATGTTAATTATGAGAATAAGAAAAAAGTTATTTTAGTAGATCATAATTCCTATGAACAAAGTGCAATTGGATTAGAAGAAACTGAAATTCTAGAAATTATTGATCACCATAATATTGGTAGCATAGGTACCAATATGCCAATAAACTTTAGAAATATGCCGGTAGGTAGTACCAATACTATCTTATCTATTTTATATAAAGAAAATAGTGTAGCAATTCCTAAAAAAATAGCCGGACTTATGTTATCAGGAATTTTGTCTGATACGCTAATCCTAACCTCACCAACAACTACGAGTTTAGATAAAGAAGCAGTAGAATGCCTAGCTAAAATAGCAGAGGTAGATTATAAAGAATATGGATTAGCCATGTTAAAAGCAGGATCTTCATTAAAAGGAAAAACCAAAGAAGAAGTTTTATATACGGATTATAAAAATTATCCAGTAGGTGATAAAAAAATTGGCTTAGGACAATTATCTACCACAAATCCAGATGAAATTTTAGAAGAAAAAGAAGAATATATTGAATTATTAAATAATGTAGCAGAAGCAAATGATTATTACTTTGTTGCACTATTTATTACGGACATTATTAATAAAGGTTCTTATGTTTTATATAGTAGAAGAGCGGAAGATATTTTAAGAAAAGTTTACAAAAACGAAAAATTAACACAAGGTACATTTTTAAAAAATGTAGTATCAAGAAAAAAACAAATTTTACCTGGTATAATGCTAGAAATGGGAGAAAATTAATAAGTATAAGATAGGGACATAAAGAATAAATTTGTCTCTTTTTTATATAAAAAGAAAATGAATTGCATGAAAATACTTTTTTGATATAAAAAGATCAAAAATACAAGAATGAAAAATAAGATAAATCGAATAATACAATCTTCATTTTTATTAAAAATAAAAATTTTAGAATAGACATTTTAAAACAAACCAGATGATAACAAATGAAATAAATCATTATTTGCATAGGTGGCTTATTCTTTTGTATCAAACAAATCTCTATATTTTAGAGAAACATTTTTATTTAATGCTAATTTAAGAAATTCTTCAACTTTTTCTAACCTATTTTTACGACAATTGTATATAAAACAATATAAATTTAAATAATTTTGTAAGTTTTCTCTATCAAAACCACTATGTGAATTTAGAAATTTTTTTAGCAAGTCGCATTGGTGGTTTATTTTTCTTAATGGATTATCTTTATCATCTAACCCTTTTAATTCACTTGAATTATATGCAATATTTTTTAGTGATAATTTTTCGATTAAAATATTATGGCTTTTTTCTTCATCATGAATTAATGTTGAATTTTTTCTATAT
>JALEZJ010000115.1 GCA_022772985.1 Erysipelotrichaceae bacterium
CGAGCCTCTCAGTATCAAAGTTGGTTCAACAATTAAAAGGAAAAACATCAAGAAAATTACAAATGGAATACGTTGAATTAAAAAGAAAGTATTGGGGACAGCATTTATGGGCAACTGGATATTTTTGTAGAAGTGTGGGTATTGTAACAAAAGAAATAATAAAAGATTATATTGAAAATCAAATAGATGAATATGATGAAAACTTTAAAATTATAGGCTAATTTTAATCTTTAGTGCACTTAAAGTGTATAAAACAAGCCCCGTACTTCAAGTGCGGGGTGGTTGACAAAATATAGAAGAGTAATTTTTGATAATTTTGTTGATAGAATTTTGGTTCAAACTTTGTGAATCAATATATAGGTTGGTTGTGTCTTCGGGATAAAAAGAAATTTTGAGGTGGAATATAGAGTGTAGATTTTTTAATAGCATAGTTTGGTAAAAATAGTAATGAATGCAAACATCAAATCGAAGATTATGTCAGAAGAAATCAAGAGAAGGGGTATATCTAAATTCATAGGGTACAATTAAAATTTTTGACAATCATTAAATAAACTTAATTTTTACTGTATATTGAGAATTTGTATTAAAAATTGCTAATTTAAAAGTTATTATTCATGTTTCACGTGAAACATGAATAGTTTTCCACAGTATTTTAATATCATATAATGATAGGATTTGGGTGCTGTTTATAGACTCTATATGTAATAAAGGATTTGTGAATATATATATTTAGTAGTTTCAACAGTGTGAAATATTAGCGAATAGTAAAATATTTTAATAATTACGTAATAATTTGTAAATAATATTATATTAACTTAATATTTTACAATAGTTTATAAGTTTTATAGAAAAATTTTTTTAAAATTAGGAAAATACCAATCATGTTTCACGTGAAACATAGATTTCCACAGTTTAAGTTAATTATATATTGTTGGTTTTTGTAATAGATTATTAACAAATAAATATGGTTTTATTTATTATTTATTTAAATATAATGAAGTTTTATTATAAAAATTTACTAAATCTTATAAAGAATCACCAATTTTCTCACTATATTTTATATCATGAAGTGATCTTTGTAACAGGAAAAGATATATTTATGTTAGTAATAGTATGCGTTTTTTTTAACAATTTGTAATAATCATATAGAAGTAGAAGTTTTAATGCATTTTAGATTAGTTTTTTACTTTGATAGTAGTAATAAGTATAATTGTTTTTATATTGTTGGAATTTTATTTTATCATTTATAAATCTAGTTTTCATTCATTCTTTTTTTGTTTGGAAATTATTAAAACTTTATTTTATAGAAGATATTAAATTTATAATTAATATTAATATGTGTTATGTTTCACGTGAAACATAGATTTCCACAATAGTTGATATGTGCTTACTAATGATGAAAATATCTATAGAAAAATTTTTTTAAATATTATATTTTTTATAATCAGTAAAGAATTTATTCTATATAAATTACAGAATAAAAATAATTTTACGGGTGTATTAAACTTTATTATTCATTTATTTTTTTATGCGTTATTATCAATTTAATGATAATTAAATGGTAATTTGTTTATAAATTTTTGTTGGGATGATATGATACTTTTAGATGATAGTTAAAAAATAAATTTGTAAATGTATAGGATTATAATAATCTTATTGTATTTTTTTATTGAAATATAGAAAAAAAGTTATTTTTATGCCTATTTTTTATGTTTCACGTGAAACATAAGTTTTCCACAATTGTTTAACAAATAATATATATAATCTTTTTATTAAATAATTTTATGTTTTTGAAATTGATTAGTATCGTTTTTATCTAATTTTGATATAGTAGATTCAATAAGTTTGAAATTAGTGAATTTTATTTAAATAATTACATATTTTTTGAATATTTTATTGCTTTTTTTTATATATTATTATATAATTTTATTGATGCAATAGTATTATTTTGGAATCAAGTCAGGATCGGGAGATAGCAGCTTTAACACAATATACTATGTGCATCTTTTTTTCAAACATTTGTTTGTATGTCATTAAATTTTTATTGAAAATTTGCTGTTATTTTGATATAATATAGTTGTCTTATTTAGAGAAGGTGGTGATTGGGTGAGTTATTTGGCTTTATATCGAAAGTATCGACCTAATAATTTTAATGATTTAGTTGGTCAGTCTGAAATTGTTGATATTATAAGAAATGAAATTTTAAATGATAAAATATCACATGCTTATTTATTTTCTGGACCTCGTGGTACTGGTAAGACTTCTACAGCAAAAATTATTGCACGTATGATTAATTGTAGTAATTTAGGGAAAGATGGAGTTCCATGTGGTAAATGTGTAAGTTGTTTGAATTTTAATAATAATAGTGATATTGTAGAAATTGATGCAGCTTCTAATAATGGAGTAGATGAGATTCGTGAGCTTAGAGATAAAGTCAATTTGGTTCCAACTTTTGGAAAATATAAAATTTATATTATTGATGAAGTTCATATGTTGACAACTCAAGCTTTTAATGCTTTGTTGAAAACTTTAGAGGAACCTCCTTCGCATGCTATTTTTATTTTAGCAACAACAGAGTTTTATAAAATTCCCATTACGGTAGTTTCTCGTTGTCAAAAGTTTCAATTTTTGAAATTTTCTAATGAAGAAATTGTAAAAAAATTGATAGAAATTTCTTCTAAGGAGTCAATTGATGTTGGGGCGGATGTTTTATTTGAAATTGCTCGATTATCTGATGGTGGGTTGAGAGATGCAATTAATATGCTTGATCAATTATCTTCTTTTAAAGGGCAATTATTAACTATTCAGGATGTTTATAAACTTAATGGGGTAATTTCTTATGAAGAATTTAGGAATTTATTAAAATATATTTATTCTAATAAAATAGTTGATATTATAGAATTTTTAGATAATGTTGATAGAAATGGAAAAAGCTTTGATAGATTTATTGAAGATTTGCTTAACTTTATGAAAGAAATTTTAATTTACAAAAATACATCTATTTTTAATTCTAGTATTGTGGAAAAAAATGAGGCATTAGTTGAGTTATCTAGTATTTTTTCAGAACAGGTGTTATATAATTTTATTATTTCTTTGAATGAATTATCTTTTAGAATAAAAAATTCTTCTTTTGCAAAAATATTGTTGACTGCAGAATTTATAAAATTTTCTAATCAATTAGTTGAATCCAATTTTTCTATCATTGAAAGTGAGGAAAAAAAGTTAAATTATCAAGAGAGTAACTGTAATTTTGATAATAAAATTAATGATAATAAATCAGAAATTAACAAATTGAAAACTAATAGTTTTTTTTATATGACTGATAAATTAAAAAAAATTAGGATTAATAATACTTTTGCTACTGCTTCTAAATCTAATAAACAAAAATTTAAAAGTAAATGGGATTTTGTAAAGGAAAAATTATCAAATGATTCTAATTATTTAGCAATTGCAGGCATGATGAATGATGTTGAAATCTTAGTAGTAGGAGAAGAAAATGTTATTTTTCTTGCTCAGTATGATTCTTTGTTGGAACGATTATTTTCACAAGTTCTTTTGATAGAGCAATTGTTATTTGAAGTATTTAATATTCCATATAAGGTGGTTTTTTTATTAGAAGATGAATGGAATTTTGAAAGAGAAAATTATATTTTAAATCTTAAATCAGGAAAAAAATATGTTTATTTGGATGAAAAATCTAGTGATAAAAATGAAATGATTGATTCTTTTACTAATACAGATAATGATATTGATAAAATTGTTTCTATTTTAGGGTCGGATGTTATTTCATATGAATAAAAAGAGAGGATGATAAAATTGAATATGAATATACAAAATTTAATGCGACAAGCACAAAAAATGCAAAAAGATTTACAAAAAGTACAGGATGAATTAAAAAATACAGTTTATGAGGGGAAGTCTTCTTTGGTTCTTGTTACTCTTAATGGTAATAAAGATGTTTTGAGTGTAAAAATTAATGTTGATGAATCTTTTCAAAAAGAGGATATTGAATTGTTAGAAGATATGTTTATTGTTGCTTTTAATGATGCTTCTAAAAAAGTAGAAGAAGATAAAGAGAAAAAAATGGGAAAATATGGTCAAGGTTTAGCAGGTTTGATGTGATATGTTTCCTAGTAGTTTGAAAAAATTAATTGATAATTTTAGAATGTTGCCTGGTATTGGTGGGAAGACAGCTGAGCGTTTAGCATTTTCTATGTTGGAATTTGATAAAAATAATTTGACTAGTTTTGCTAATGCTATTCTTGAAGTTCGGGATCATATTGGTCATTGTAAAGTTTGTGGTAATATTTCTGAAGGTGATTTGTGTTCTATTTGTTCTAATTCTGATAGAGATTTTTCTACTATTTTTGTAGTTGAAAGACCTAAGGATATCATTTTGTTTGAGAAATTGGGAGTTTATAAGGGAATTTATCATGTATTAAATGGATTGATTTCTCCTTTAGATGGAATTGGGCCAGATGAGATTGAAATTTCTAGTTTGTTATCTAGAATAAATAATAGTGATGTTCAAGAGGTTATTTTGGCGTTGAAACCTAGTATAGAAGGTGAAACGACAATGCAGTATATCAAAAAAATTTTATCTGATAAAAATATTAAAGTAACTAAGATTGCAACTGGTGTTCCTATTGGTACAGATATGGAGTATATTGATTCTCTTACTTTGGAATTAGCGATTGATGAGAGAAAAAATATGAATTAAAAAATTATAATTATTCATAAGATTTAGTGGGTGATGGTAATGATAATTCTTTTTTTTCGTTTTCTAAAAAAAATAGTTGTTGCAGCACTTTTAATTTATTCTTTTGATGTATTTGCTGTTTCTTTAAATTTAAGTATTCCGATTAATTTTATTACAATTTTACTTGTTACTATATTTGAAATTCCAGCATTAATATGTTTGATATTGTTTTCTTTGGTTTTTTGAGAGAGTGGTGTGTCTTATGTTAGAACAATTCAAGGAAAGTCAACCAATTGCTTATTCTTTATTGGCTAATTCTATTGAATGTGGTAAATTATCACATGCATATTTAATTGATGCTAATAATAATGATGATGCTTTTGATTTTGTGTTATCTTTTGTTAAGACTATTATTTGTAATAGTTATCATTTTGATTCTAATTGTTGTGGTGATTGTAATATATGTCATAGAATTGATAATAATAATTATCCTGAAGTTAAGATTATTGAAACAAATTCTTTGGTTATAAAAAAAGAACAATTATTGGATTTACAGAGTGAATTTAGTAGAACTAGTCTTGAAGGAAATTATAGAATTTATATTATAAAAGATTGTGATAAAATGAATAAGCAAGCTTCTAATTGTTTATTAAAATTTTTAGAAGAACCTGTTTCTGGCATTATTGCTATTTTGTTGACCAATCATTTAAGTCGTGTTTTGAATACTATTGTTTCTAGGTGTCAAATTATTCATTTATTAAATATTGTTACTTTAAAAGAAAATAGTTCTTTAGAAAATTTAGCTCTTTTATGTTGTGATAGTAAGGATTCTTTTTTGAAATTTCAAGAAGATGATTCAAAAAAAGATTTGATAAATTCTGTTCTTTCTTTTTTAACTTATTTTGAAGAAAATGGGTTAGATACTTTGATTTTTATGAAAAATTTGTGGTATAATAAAGTTCAATCGAGAGAAGATTCTGTTTTAGCATTTGTACTTATGATCTATTTTTATTATGATGTTTTGAAATATAAGGTTCATATTCAGCATTATTTTTTTTGTGATAGAATAGATGTGATTGAAAAGTGTGCTAATATGAATTCTTTACAAGCTATTATTCATAAAATTGATGTTGTTAATTATGGTTATGAAATGTTATGCTATAATTTGAATCTTAATTTACTTATGGATGATATTATAATTAGGTTAGGTGATACTCATGAATATAGTTGAAGTTTATTTTGAATATAACCACTCTACAGCTTTTTTTAAAAATAAGGATTTGAATTTAAAAAAAGGTTTAACAGTACTTGTTAATACTGAGCGTGGTATACAATTTGGTAAGGTTAGTCAAATTATTTCGTCAATTGAAGATTTTAAAGATGTTGATTTATATGATGTTGTACGAATTTCTACTAAGAAAGATTATTTTCATTATTTAGAGAATATAAAATTGGCACAAGAAGCTGTTATAAAATGTAAGGAACTTGTAAAAAAGAATAATTTAAATATGACTATTTTAGATGGTAATTATAATTTTGAACGAACGCAGTTATTATTTCGATTTGTGGCAGATGAGAGAGTGGATTTTAGACAATTGGCGCGGGAATTGGGTTCTATTTTTCGAACTAGAATTGAACTTCGTCAAATTGGAATACGTGATAAGGCAAAAGAAATTGGTGGAATTGGACCATGTGGAAGATTGCTTTGTTGTAGTAGTTTTTTGACTAATTTTGATAGTGTGACAATTAATATGGCAAAGAATCAACAAGTTTCTCTTAATCCTTCTAAGATTAATGGAGTTTGTGGAAGATTGCTTTGTTGTTTAAAGTATGAAAATGATTCTTATACTGAATTCAAAAAAGAAATTCCTAAAATTGGGGAAAATTTAGAAACTCAATATGGTAGCGGCAAAGTTATTTCTATTAATGTATTAAAGAAAACTTATATTTTGGAATTGGAGAATAAGACAAAATTGGAAGTGAAATTAGATTGAAAGTAAAGAATAGGCTCTTAGATACGGATGCTATTATCTATCAAAATGATGATTGGTTTAAATTTTCATTAGATTCTGTATTGCTTGCTAATTTTGTAACTTTGAATTTGCGTAGTAAAAAGATTATTGATCTTGCAACGGGAAATGCTCCGATTCCAATTTTACTTACTTTTAGGACAAATGCTTTTATTTATGGAGTAGAGTATCAAAGTTGTGTTTATCAATTAGGGGTAGATTCTGTATTAGAAAATAAAATAGAGGATCGTGTAATTTTAATTAATGATGATGTTAGAAATTTGAAACAACGTTTTGCTGGTGATAGTTTTGATGTTGTGACATGTAATCCACCTTATTTTAAGGTTAATAATGTAGATTATTTTAATCATAATTATGTTAAATCTTTGGCAAGGCATGAAATTACTTTGACTTTGGATGATGTGTTAATTCAAGCTAGTTATTTGTTAAAAAATGGTGGTATTTTTGCAATGATACATAGGACAGATCGTTTTGTAGAAATATTAGAAAAAATGAGAAAATATCATATTGAACCCAAACGTATTCAATTTATATATCCTAAGAAAGGAAGAAATAGTGATTTGGTTCTAATAGAGGGGATTAAAAATGGTAAAGTAGGTTTGAAGTTATTATCTCCTTTAGTAGTTCATAAGGAAGATAATAATTATACAGATGAGATATTGGAAATGTTAAAATTTTAGCAATAGAGGTGATTTTTTATGTGGCAAAGAAGTTATGATGGGGAGCCAATTTTGTATTTAATTCCAACGCCTATTGGAAATATGGAAGATATGACTTTTAGATCTGTTAGAATCTTGGGGGAAGTAGATGTTATTTTCTCTGAGGATACTAGAGTTACTCAGAATCTTTTGAATTATTATAAAATAAAAAAGAAATTAATTTCTTTGCATGATCATAATGAAGATTTAGTAAAGGAGCAGGTATTAGATTATTTGATAAATGGTAAAATGGTTGCTTTGGTTACTGATAGAGGGACTCCAATTATTAGTGATCCAGGTTATAAGACAGTTAAATACGTGAGTGAGAAAGGATTCCGAGTAGTTGGTTTACCTGGTGCTTGTGCTTTTATTCCAGCTTTAATTGTTTCTGGAATTGCTCCTCAACCATTTACTTTTTATGGTTTTTTAGATAGTAAAGTTGAAAAAAAGAAGAAGGAGTTAGAAAAGTTAAAATTTGTATCTAATTCAATTATTTTTTATGAAGCTCCTCATCGTATTTTGAAGACAATGCAATTGATTTTAGAAATATTTGGGGATCGGGATGTTAGTTTATCTCGGGAAATTTCTAAGAAATTTGAGAGTGTTTATCGTGGTAAGATTTCTATGTTAATTCCAACTTTAAAAGATATTAAGGGAGAATTTGTTATTGTTGTTTCAGGGTTTCAGGAGTTATTAGAAGATGATAGTGATCTTGATGTAGTGGGTCAGGTTGACTTTTATATTGAAAATGGTATGTCAACTATGGATGCTATTAAATTGGTATCAAAAGAGAGAGGAATGAAGAAGAATGATGTTTATTCTCTTTATCATCGAGGTGAAAGTGCATGAAATTAATTATTGGATTGGGAAATCCTGGAAGTGAATATGAAGATACGAGACATAATGTTGGATTTCAGTTATTAGATTACTTATCAAGTAAAAAAGGGATTGAGATTAATAAAAGGAAATTTAATGGTTTATATGGAGAAATTTTTATAAATGGTGAAAAAGTACTTTTATTAAAGCCTTTGTCTTATATGAATTTGTCTGGTAGTGTGGTTTCAAAGTTTGTTTCTTTTTTTAAGATTTCTTTTGATGATATTTTAGTTATTCAAGATGATTTGGATATGAATTTTGGAAAGATAAAAATTGTGTATAATAGTAGTAGTGGTGGACATAATGGTATTAAGGATATTGAAAGGTGTCTTGGTAGTCGGAAATATGCAAGGTTAAAGATAGGAATTGCAAATGATAAAAGTATAGATACAAAGGATTATGTGCTAGGAAAATTTAATGAGGAAGAACAAGTTGTTTTAAGGAAAGATTATGAAAAGCTTGTTAATGTAATTGAAGATTTTTGTTCTATTAGTTTGGACAAGTTAATGAGTAAATATAATAATAAGTAATTTTTTGTTTGAAAAGTAAAATACTTATATGGAATGGTACTTTTTTAGTATCATTTTCGTGTTTGGAGGAATAGAGATGAATTTTTTTGAGGGTTTGTTTCAGATTGAGGATAATCATTATTATGGTGTGAGTGGTTTAAATGCTGAACTTAGCTGTGTTTATATTTATGATTCTTTTGTTAAATATCGTAAAGGGATGGTTGTTTTTGCTAATTCTTTGTATGAGGCAAATTTAATTTATAATAAATTAGTAAATTATACAGATCGTGTTTTATTTTTTCCAATGGATGATTTTATTACAAGTGAAGCAATTGCGATTAGTCCAGAATTTAAAAGTGAGAGACTTCATACAATTAATACTTTAGTTCAAGATAATTGTTATATTGTTGTTACGAATTTGATGGGAATTTTGAGATATTTACCTAGTAAGGATGTTTGGAAAAAGCATATTATTCATTTGGAAAAGGGTAGTAATATTGAAAGAGATTTTTTAGTTCATCAGTTATATGAAATGGGATATGAAAGAGAATCTATTGTTAGTGAAACTGGGAAGTTAGGGGTTCGTGGTTATGTACTTGATGTTTTTCCAATTGATAGTGAGAATCCGATTCGAATTGAATTTTGGGGCGATGAAGTAGATAGTATTAAATCTTTTGATGTAGAGAGTCAGTTATCTTTGAAGGAGTTAAATTCTATTGATATTTATCCTTATACAGAATTTTTACTTAAGGAAGATAAAGAAGGAATTGATAAAAAGCAGAAATATTTAAAACATTACTCGAAAGAGATTAGTTCTTTATGGGACTATTCTGGTAAGTTTATGTGTTTTTATTATGATTATAATCAAATTGAGGAAGGTTATCGAATGCTTCGAGAGACGATTATGAATTATGATAAGGATAATTTAAATACTTCGGGAATTCGTACGGATTATATGTATGATTTGGATGATATTCGGTTTGAAAATGAGATATTTTTAATGGATTTTGATAATATTTTGGCTTCTATTAAATTGAATCGGGAAGATAAGTATATTAGTGGGAATGTTGAGAAATATAATGGGAATATTGAATTTATTAAAAGAGATTTAGAGAAGTTTTTGCTTCATCATAAAACTATTATTCTTTGTGTTGATACGGAACATTCTATGGAGAGAATTTTAAAGTATATTGATAATGTTGAGATTATAAAGGCGACTGAAAATAATATTATAGAGAATAAAGTTAATATTATTATCAAGAATATTGATACTGGTTTTATATTTAAAGATTATGTGGTAATTTCTTCTAATGATTTGTTTCGGACTGGAGAAGTTAAGAAAAAGTATAAGAATAAATTTAAGCTAGGAACAAAGATTGGAAATATTAGTAATATTTCTAGAGGGGATTATGTTGTTCATGAGGCTCATGGAATTGGGATTTATGATGAGTTATGTACGATTGTTAAGAATGGATATAAAAAAGATTATATTAAGTTAATTTATGATGGTGGAGATGTTTTATATATTCCGGTTGAGAAGATTGATCGAATTAGTAAATTTTCTGGGAAAGAGGGAGTTACTGTTCGACTTGATAGTCTTAGTAGTGATAAATGGCAGAGAAAGAAGGCTAGAGTTCGTAGTAGGTTAGAGGATATTGCTGCTAATTTGATGAAAGTTTCGGCTGAAAGAGAGGCTATGAGTGGTTTTGCTTTTTCAGAAGATGATGAAAATCAAGTTTTGTTTGATAGTGAATTTCAATTTGAAGAGACTCCTGATCAATTAAAGGCAATTCAGGCAATTAAGTATGAAATGGAAAAATCAAAGCCTATGGATATGCTACTTTGTGGAGATGTTGGATATGGTAAAACGGAAGTAGCTTTTCGTGCTATGTTTAAGGCTGTTAATGATGGAAAGCAGGTTGCTTATTTATGTCCTACTACTATTTTATCGAATCAACAGTATAAGAATGCGTTATCTAGATTTGCGACTTTTCCTGTTAATATTGCACTTTTAAATCGTTTTGTGGATCGAAAAAAGCAATTGCAGATTATTGATGATTTAAAGAATGGTAAGATTGATATTTTGTTTGGGACTCATCGAATTCTTAGTAATGATATAGTGTTTAAGGATTTGGGTTTGTTAGTTATTGATGAGGAACAGAGATTTGGAGTGACTCATAAAGAGAAGATTAAACAATATAAGTCTAATATAGATGTTTTGACTTTGTCTGCAACTCCAATTCCTAGAACTTTGCAGATGTCTATGACAGGGATTCGTAGTTTGGCGTTGATTGAAACGGCACCAGCGCAGAGGCTTCCTATTCAAACTTATGTGTTAGGAGAAAATAATAATGTGATTAAAGATGCGTTGTATAAAGAATTATCTAGGAATGGGCAAGCGTTTATTTTGTATAATCATGTTGATAATATTGAAGATAAGATGTATGATTTGAATAAACTTGTTCCAGAAGCAAAGATGGATTTTGCACATGGAAGGATGACAAAGACAGAGTTAGAAGATAAGATGCAGGATTTTATTGATCATAAATTTGATGTGTTGGTTTGTACAACGATTATTGAGACAGGAATTGATATTCCTAATGTGAATACTTTGATTATTATGGATGCCGATCGATTTGGATTATCTCAGCTGTATCAGATTCGTGGTAGAATAGGGCGTAGTGATAAGATAGGATATGCTTATTTAATGTATGATAATCATAAAATGCTTAATGATATTGCGGTGAAAAGGCTTAATACGATAAAGGAATTTACAGAACTTGGGAGTGGATTTAAAATTGCGATGAGGGATTTATCGATTCGAGGTGCTGGAGATATTCTTGGTAGTGAGCAATCTGGTTTTATTGATACAATTGGTATTGAGTTATATTTAAAAATGCTTAAGGATGCTGTGGATAAGATTAAGGGTGAATATGTAGAAGAAGAAGTGGATGAAAACTTGGATAATCGTAGTTTAATTGATGTTGATACTCATATTGGAGATGATTATATTAAAGATGATGATTTAAAAATTGAGATTCATAAGAAGATTAATGAGGTTAATTCAATGGATAAATTACAAGCGGTAAAGGCTGAATTGGAGGATCGATTTGGTAAGGTTAGTCGTGATATGGAAATTTATATGTATGAGGAATGGTTTGAAAAGTTAGCTAGTAAATTAGAAATAAGAAAAGTGAAACAAACGAAAACTTTTATTGATTTAGAATTATCTGAGAATGTAAGTAATAAAATCAATGGGGAAGATCTTTTTATGTTGTCTTATGAAGTTTCTAAAAAGTTTAAGCTTAGTTATAAAGAAAATAAGATTCATATTGTGTTGGAGCTTGTTAATTTAGAGAAGCATTTCTTGTTATATTTAATTGAGTTATTGACTAAAATTATTGAAAGTTTGAATCAATTGGAAGAGAATTTGTAAGTATTTTGTTGGTTTGAAAAATACTGATTTATTCTTTTCTTTTTTATCTTTGAATTTAGTATTGTGTAGATTTTGTTTTTATGATATTCTTATGATAGAAAGTGAGGGATGGAGATGCCAGTTTGGGCAATTATTTTGATTATTGTGCTTGTTATTATTATTCTATTTGTGATTAGTACTTATAATGGATTAGTAAGTTCTAGGAATAAGGTTAGAGATCAATTTAGTCAGATTGATGTTCAATTAAAGAAGAGATTTGATTTGATTCCTAATTTGGTAGAGACTGTTAAAGGATATGCTAAGCATGAGAGTGATACTTTTGAAAAGGTAATTCAAGCTAGAAATGGATATATGAGTGCTAAAGATGATGACGCTAAGATAAAAGCTTCTAAAGAGTTATCTAGTGGTATTTCAAAGATTTTTGCTTTAGCCGAGAATTATCCAGAATTAAAGGCTAATACCAATTTTGTTGATTTACAAAATCAATTAAAAGATGTGGAAGAAAAGATTAGTTATGCTAGACAGTTTTATAATGATTCTGTTTTGATGTATAATAATAAAATTGAAATGTTTCCTAGTAATCTTGTAGCAAGTATGTTTCATTTTACAAAAGAAAGTTTTTTTGAGGCAGAAGCACAAGAAAAAGAAAATGTTAAAGTTCAGTTTTAAGGGATTATTTAGTTAATCCTTTTTCTGTAGAGGTGATTATGAAAAAATTATTTTTAATGTTAGGTCCAATTGTGGTAGTCGATGCTAGTAGTATAGATAAAATCAATTTGGATATTATGGTAGATGTTTATGGGAATGCTTTTGTTACAGAAACTTGGATTGCTACAGTTGATGAAGGAACAGAGGGGTGGCATCCTTATTATAATTTAGGTAGTTCCGAGATTAGTGATTTGAAAGTTTCTATGGATGGTATGGAATTTACTACTATTGATGATTGGATTGTCAATCGTAGTTTATCTGAGAAAGCTTATCAAGCAGGTATTTATTATCCTAGTAGTGATGAAGTAGATCTTTGTTTTGGAATTACTAGTTATGGAAATCATGAATATAAAATTCAATATGTGATTAGTAATTTTGTTTCTACTATGGAAGATGCAGATATGATTTATTGGAATCTGTTTCCTTATGACTTTAGTGCAGAACCGGGTAATGTAACGATTACCATTTATAGTGATTTTGCTTATCATGATGATATTGAATTACATGGTTATGGGAAGTATGGAGCTTATAATCAATTAAGTAATGGTAAGATTATGATTGATAGTCAAGGAAGTGTTGAGAAAGATGAATATTTGACTATTTTAGTGAAGTTTCCTAAAGGGACTTTTCAGACTAGTAATGAATTAGAAAATGATTTTAGTTATTATTATAATATGGCTGAGGATGGTGCAGTTAATTATAATGATAATAGTAATAGTTTTGGATCTAAAGCTCTTGCTTTTTTAGGTGCTTTTTTGGCAGTTTTTATTAATATTTTTGTTTTTGGTTTTATATTTGTGATTGGAATTGTTGCTACTAGTCAAAATAAGAAAGTTTCTTTTGGAACGATTGGAAATAAAGTTAGAAAGGATGTACCTAAATTTCGCGATATTCCTTGTAATAAAGATATTTATCGTGCTTATTGGGTTGCTACTAACTATAATTTAACTAAAAAGAAAGAGGACTTTCTTGGGACAGTTTTATTAAAGTGGATTCGTAATGGAAATATTCAGATTGAAAAAGTAGTTAAAGATGGTCTTTTTAAAGATAAAACGAATGATAATGTTGTATTTTTGAAAAGACCTGATGATGCTATTGAACTTGAGGGACAGTTGTATGATTATATGTATGAGGCTAGCTTGGATGGAAAGTTAGAGTCTAATGAGTTTAAAAAATGGTGTAGTAAAAATTATACAAAAATATTAAAATGGTTTGATGAAATATTAGATTTTGAGAATAAAATGCTTGTTAATGAGGGGAAAGCTAAAATTGAGGTCATTACGACTTTAAAATTTTTTAAACATGATGTTTATCAGATTGATGATTCAATGATGCAAGAAGCCGAAAAAATGGCTGGATTAAAAAAATTTTTAAAAGAGTTTACTTTAATTAAAGAAAGAGAGCCTATCGAGGTTTCTCTGTGGAATGAATATTTAATGTATGCTCAGATTTTTGGAATGGCTGATGAAGTTGCTAATCAATTTAAAAAGTTATATCCAGAAGTTATTACTGATATGGATAGTATGGGATATAGTTATGAGGATATTTTATTTATTCATTTAATTACTTCTGATGGAATAAAAAGTGCCAATGCCGCTCAGAGTAGTGCTAATTCTTATAGTTCCGGTGGCGGAGGTGGTGGTTCCTTCGGTGGCGGAGGTGGAGGCGGAGGCTTCCGATAGAAGGGATAATTTGTTATCTCTTTTTTAGATCATATCTATAAATTGCTGTTAGGGTGGAAGTTAGTTCTATTAGGATACATATTAATCCAGTTAAGGCTTTTACTTTTATATTATATATAATATATAAAATACATGAAATTACTTCAATTATTCTCGTTATTCTTAAGTTTTTTTGATATAGAGAAATACTGAAAATGATGCAGGCAATTCCAGGTAGGAGACTAATTGGGGTTGTGTAAGAAAAAAGAGATAGTGTTGTTAGTGCTATAAGAGTAGCTATTAGATAGATGAAAGGAGTTTTTTCATGGTAGTAAGAGAAGAGTATGTTTCGAATGGCACAGACAATATTAATAAAACATCCACTCATAGCATTTAGTAATAGATATTGTATTGCGTATGCTAAACTAGATATAATTTGATATTTTAGTAAAGTTTCTTTATCATTTTTTTGAAAGCTTAATACTAATGCTATTAGGGCAACTAGACCAATAATTTGTGCTATGATAAACACCTTAATCACCTACTTTATTTGTATTATAACATATTTTGTTAATTTTATTGTTTCAGATAATATAATTTTATATAATTATAGTGAAAGGTAAGTTGATTGATGTGGTAAAGATTGTATTTAGTGATTTTGATAATACGATGTTGCATTATTATAGCAATAAGAATTATTTTGATGATTATCAGTTAGAGATACTTCAAAAGTTACGGGAAGAGGGGATTAGATTTGGTATTGTAACAGGAAGATGTGTGTCTTTTTTTACGCGATTTCCTAAATTATTAGAAGTGATTGATTTTATTTTGGCTTCGAATGGTGCTTGTATTTATGATGTAAGGGAAAAAAAATTTATTTATGAAAAATTGGTGGATAATCATAGCTTGAATAATATTATTGGGTATGCTAAAAGTAATTGTAGTAAATTTATCATAAATTCTTTGGATAAGAGGTATCAATATGGTGAATGGTCTGATATTCAATGTGAAACTTATCAAGAGGGAATAAGTTATATTTGTGAGCAAGTAGTGTTAATGGTAGATAAATTGAAGTTAGAGGACTGTCATCATTATTTAGCTAGTTTAGGAAATGTTGTTGTCAATAATGTTGTATGTTGGGATAATTATTATTCTATTGATATTAATGATATTGGTGTTTCTAAAGGAAATAGTATTGTCAAGTTGTGTCAAATTTTAGAAATTGATTTAGTGGATACGATTGGTTTTGGAGATGGAGAAAATGATTTGTCTATGTTTCAAGTAGTAGGAAAAAGTGTTGCTGTTGGAAATGCCAACAATAAAATTCGACAAATTTCTGATGATGTTTCTTTAAAATGCAATGATAATGGTGTTTTTAGATATTTAGAAGACAATATTTTGAATAGGTGATGGTATGAAAGTAATGCATTTATCTGATTTACATTTGGGAAAAATTGTGTTAGAGCAGTCTATGATAGATGATCAGAGTCATATATTAAAACAAATTCTGAATATTGCAAAAACAAAGATGGTTGATATTGTTTTAATTGCGGGGGATATTTATGATAAAGCAGTTCCTTCTATTGAAGCGATTCGTTTATTTAGTGATTTTTTAGTTCAATTACATAATTTAAATATTAAAGTATTGGTTATTTCGGGAAATCATGATTCAAAAGAGCGTCTTAGTTTTGGAAATGAATTGTTTGCAGATAATGAAGTTTATATAGAAGGTATTTTTAGTGGTCAATTAAGGAAGGTTTCTTTTTCTGATTTCTATGGTTCTTTCAATATTTATATGTTACCTTTTGTAAAACCAGCTGATGTTAAGAAATTTTATCCAGATTTTCAGGTAGATAGTTATTATGATGCGGTTAAGAGTATTATAGAACATACTGATATTAATAAAGCGGATAGAAATATTATTATGGTTCATCAGTTTGTTACGGCTAGTGGAGTGGATTTGATTCGAAGTGACTCGGAGACTATTTCTTTGGGAGGAATTGATAATATTGATGTATCTTTATTTGATGATTTTGATTATGTAGCGATGGGTCATATTCATGGAGCTCAAAAATTAGTTAAAGACACTATTCGTTATGCAGGTAGTCCTTTAAAATATTCTTTTAGTGAAGTTCATCAAAGAAAGAGTGTTCCTATTATTGAATTCAAGGAGAAAGGAAATATTTCCATTGAATTGGTAGATTTAGTTCCACTTCATGATATGCGAGTAATTAAAGGTCCGATGGAAAAGTTATTAGATAAAGAGATTATTAATCAAGGAAATGTGGATGATTATATTCAGGCTATTATTACAGATCCTGATTATGTAATGGATGCAATTGGTAAATTAAGAAGAGTTTATAAGAATTTACTTCGTTTGGAATATCAAAACGCTAGGACCATGATGGGGGAATGTTCTAAAACAAAAGTAAGTGGTGATATAACTAAAAAAAGTGAGTTGGATTTATTTAAGGAATTTTATTATTATCAAAATCATGTAGATCTTGATGGTGATAGGCAAACAATACTGATGGATATTATTCGTGATGTGAAAGAAAGGGAATAGTTAGAGGTGTGATATGAGTTTTTTAGATAAATATAACGAAGAAATAAATTACTTATGGAATGATGTGTTAAAAGAAGAATTAATTCAATCTTTTGTTAATTTTTATGGTATTGAATATGAATATAAAATTAGAGAAGTAATAGAAAATTTAGTGATTATTAGGTTGGAAAGAAATTTGGGTAAGGAAAAATTTCAACAGAAGTCTGATGATTTTTTAAATAAAATGAAAAAAAAAGTAAAGTTTATTTTAGATGAATTGAAAATTTCTTATGTAGATGATGATAAGTTTATTTCTAAGTGTAGAATAATTGCTGAAAAAGATATTCAATGGTTTGATTCTTTAATAAGAGAATCAAATTTAACTATTCATATAGATGAATTTTTATTGTTAAAGAAATATTATTATATGTGGCAGTATTATATGGAAATAGAAAATTTTGATTTTAAAAATAAATTTGGTATTGTTGGTAGAAATGTTGATACAACTAAATATGATTCTTTGTTAGAAGTAGGTAATGATGAAGCAGGAGTTTTTTATTCAGAAGTAAAGGATTGTATTCTTACAAGTTTGTGTGATTATGGAATAAACTTAGGGACTTTAATCCATGAAATTAATCATTCACTTAGTAGAGAATTTTTGGCACATGATTATCAAAATGATAAAGATATCATGCAGTTGGGGTTTCTTAATGTAGGAGATTTTTTTTATGAAATTATTAATGATTATATTGCAAAGGATATATTTAATGATTTGAATTCTAAATTAACGCATGATTTTGATTATCTTATAAAAAGAAAAAAGTATTCTAGTGGTTATATGGATTTAGATGATATTTGTTCTAATCCTATTCAACAAGTATATATTTGGTCTAAGAGTTTAATTACAAATTCTTTGATTGAGGGAAAAGGTTATGTATTTGTTAATGTTATAGGTCAAGATAATTATGATAATTTGAATCATTTACTTATTGGAGTTTATGATAATTTTAAAAGAATAAAAGAAAAAGAGATTAAAGTAAAGAAAGAACAAATTAAATTAGTGGATAAAAAGAAAAAGATGTTTGATTTGTATTTGGGGAATATTTATGAAAATCTAAAAAAATATAATCAGTATAATAAAAATTTAGAACAGCAATTAGAGAAAATGGAGAAGAAAGGTACAATTCGAAGAATTTAATCTGATTAGAGTGGTTATTTTTAAGTATTTTCATCATAAGAAAAGAGGTGATATGTGATGAAGCCGTTGAAGTTAGTAATGAGTGCTTTTGGACCTTATCGGGATAGGGTAGAAGTTGATTTTGAAAAGTTGGGAAGTAATGGTATTTATTTAATTACTGGAGATACAGGTAGTGGAAAGACGACTATTTTTGATGCGATTAGTTTTGCTTTGTTTGGGGAAGCTAGTGGTAGTAGGAGAGAGAATGGTACTTTTCGGAGTGATTTTGCTAGTGAGAAAGTTAAAACTTTTGTAGAGTTGGAGTTTGAACATAAAGGTTTATTTTATAAAATAGAAAGAGTTCCTCGTTATATGAGGAAAAAGGTTCGTGGGGAAGGAATGACGTCTGTTTTAGGGGACGCTACTTTAACTTATTTGGAAGAAGTGATTACTGGAGATAAGAATGTTACTGATAAGTGTGTAGAAATTTTAGGAATGAATGCTAGTCAATTTAAACAGATTGTAATGATTGCACAGGGTGAATTTTTAGAATTATTACTTTCTAAACCTAAAGATAGAGCTAGTATTTTTAGACGTATTTTTGATACGGGAATTTATAAAGAAATTAGTGATAAGTTAAAGGAGAATTATTTGGCTAAAAGACGAGAATATGAAGATAGCAGACTTTCTTTAGAGGGATATAAAGAGGGAATTCTTTTAGAAAATGATATTCTTACGGATATAGAAACTTCTGATTTGTTAGATTTATTGATGAAAGAAATTGAGAAAGATAAATTAGAAGAAGAAAAAATAATGACCGAAAAAGTAATTTTGGATAAAGAATTAGAAGTTATTATTAAAAAAATTAGTGAAGGGTTGATGATTAATCATAATTTTGAGGTTTTAGAGAAAACTCGCTTGCTGTTAAAAGAAAGGGAACAGGAGGAAGATGAGGTTATTTCTAAACGAAAGAAGGTTTTAAGAAATCAGGATATTTGGAGTTATATTATTCCTAAGAGAGATGAAGTGAATAGTGTAAAGGAAGAACTTTTAGAAAAAGAAAATAGTCTAAAAAAATATCAGGAGGAATTTCAAAACATTAATTTGAGTTATGAGAAAGCTCTTTTTCTGTTTCAAAAAGTTGAAAGTTTTACTTTGGAATTGGAAAAGAAAAAAGGGATGAAACAGGAATATGAGAATAAGTTAATTATTTGGGAAGATATTTTAAATTTAGAGAATCAATTGAAGGAACAAAAGGTATTACGTGATAAGATTTTATTATATGAAAAGAAAGAGTTTGAGAGAAAATTTGAACAAAAAAAATTACAAGAGGTAGAGCTTCAAAATTTGAGAAAAAGTTTTTTAGAGTTAAAAGAAGATTTTTTTAGTGAAAATCAGGAGTATTTAGAAGCTTATGATTGTTTTTTGTCCTCACAAGCTGGAGTTCTTGCTGCTACTTTAAAAAAAGGTTGTCCTTGTCCTGTATGTGGCAGTTTGGATCATCCTTGTATTGCTGCAATTGATGGAAAAGTTGTAGTGAAAGATGAATTGGATGATAAAAAGAAAAAAGTAGATAATCTTCAGAAAAAGTTAGAAGAGTATCAATTGCTTCTTCAAGATAAAGAGTTAAAGTTAGATCATTTAAAGCAGGAGTTAGGCTCTCTATCTTTAGATAGTTTATTGTCAGAAATTCATAAGTTAGAGAAACAGATTCAAGAAAATGGGGGAAACTTAAGTGAGAAAAGTGAATTTTCTAAAGAAGCTTTTCAGGAGATTGAGGTTATTATTGCTAATTTGGAAGTAAAGTATCATGATATGAGGAAAGAAGTGGCTGGCTACGATACAAAGGAGAGTATTCAATTAGAGATTGAAATCTTAAGAAAAGAGATAGAAGAAAAGGAATTAAAGATTGATGAGATTCATAAGAACTATGAATTCCAGCTAAAAGAGAAAGTTAGAGTTCAATCTATGATTCAAGTTCTTGATGAGGATTCTTTGAAATTAAAAGAAAGACTAGATAATCTTTCTTTGGACTATGTTTCTAGTTATCAAAAATTTGGCTATGAAAAAGAAGAGGATTATTTGCAAGTTCAACTTACGAAAGAGGATATGGAGAATCTTTCTTTAGAAGTACAGAATTATTATGAAGAATTAGGGCAACTTCAGAGTAAAATAAACACATTAGAGGATGTAGTAGTTGGTAAAAAGATGGTTAATGTTTTAGAATTAGAGGGCGAAAAATGTCAAATAAATGAGAAACTAGAAGATATTCATTCGTCTCTTAAAAGTATTGGTAATAAGATTTCTAATAATGTTAAAGTATATGATAAGATCGATGCTGTCTATAAAAAAGTAAAAAATTTAGAAAAAGAAGTGATGGTTTACAAGGATTTGTCTGATACCGCTAATGGGACGATTGCTGGAAAAAATAAATTGGAGTTTGAGCAATTTGTACAAGCTAGTTATTTTGATCGAGTGATTGCTTCTGCTAATAAGAGGTTTGGCTATATGAGTGAAGAAAGATTTCAATTAGTAAGAAAGGAAGAAGCTAGTAAAGTTAGTGAAAAGTTAGGGTTAGAGTTGGAAGTAATGGATTATTATACAGGGAAAAAGCGAGATATTAAATCATTATCTGGAGGAGAGTCTTTTAAAGCTGCTTTATCTTTAGCTTTGGGAATGAGTGATACGATTCAAGCTTTTTCTGGAGGTGTTGTTGTAGATGCGATGTTTATTGATGAAGGATTTGGTAGTTTGGATGAGGAAAGTTTAGAGGCTGCTCTTAATGCTATTATGATGCTTAGTCAAGGAAATCGCTTGATTGGGATTATTAGTCATGTTAATGAGTTAAGGTCTAGGATTGATAAAAAAATTGTTATAAAGAAGAGTAGTTGTGGAAGTAGTGTTAGTGTGGTGGTATAATATTATAATTATTAGTGGAGAAGAAAGATGATATAGAGCAGATCATGATTTATTTTCTTGAAAAACAAAAAGAAGAATCTTTAGATGATTTTGAAATTCCTTTTATAAATTGTTATCAAATAATTGTTTAGAAAGGGATTGTTGTGTTTTTTATTAAAGCTTATATGTTTATTCTTAGTTGTAGTTATTTTTATATTAAAAATTAATTCTATTGTTTTATTTATGTTTTTATGGTATTATTTTTGATATAGAGTTGGTGATTTTATGAATTTTATGGAAAAAGGTTTACTATTTCTAGAGACGACTGGATTTGATTGTGGTGGTGCTGATGTATTAGGGGTTATTAAGTTTGTATGGACTCTTTTAGATGTTGTTTTTATTATTGTTCCGATTGGATTAATTGTAATGGTTTCTCTTGATTTTGCTAAAAATGTAATAGCTGGCAAAGAGGATGAGATGAAAAAGAATGTTTTATTGGCATTTAAAAGAATTATGTATTGTGTTGCTTTATTTTTAGTTATGCCTATTGTTAATTTTGTTATTGTCTTATTAGGTGAACAAGATGTATCTTATGCGAAATGTATTGAAATTGCTACTACAGAAGATCTTTCTCAATACAAGATTGAATATGATGATGATTATAATGTTCCAGAGCCTGATTTTTCTAAAGATTCTGGATATAGTACTAGTAATGGGAATAATATGTCTGATGAAGATTATAAGCATTTGGATATTTATAATCAGACGAATCCTACGATTGCTAGTAATAAGGTATGTATTGGTGGAGCGAAATCTGTTAGTGCTACTGCTTGTGGTCTTTCAACTTATATGGCTACGAGATATGTTTTAACGAAGCAAGATACTAATTATATGGATTTTGCTCATGAAGCTTGTGGGACTGGTTTTTTTAATGGTAATGGGACTTCTTGGGAAGTTTCCGAGAAAGATAGTACTTATTCTGATAAATATGGTATTGTTAGTTCTGGGATGATGTCTAATTATGATGCTATTGTTGGAGAATTGAAGAAGGGGCGAGTTGTTGTTTTAATTGTTCATGCTGGTAGACCTACTGTTAATGAAGGTGGATTTAATTCTACTAGTAATCAGCATTTTATTGCGTTAGTTGGATATGATGGTTCTAAAGAGCAAATTTATGTATATAATCCAACTGGGAAAAATACTGGTTGGACGTCTAAAGATATGGTTCAAAAATATATTATTAATTATATAGATCTTATTAGAAGTGTAAAAGCAGTTTAATCTTTATTATTTATATTTGTAGATGTAGGGTATGGATATTCATTTATTTTGCTATTGTATGGAGAAATGGGATAAGTTTTTTATTTTGTTATAGCGTTAGAGAGGATGATAGAGATGTTAGATTTTTCTTTTTATGCACCTACTTATTATGAATTTGGTCGTGATACGGAGAGTAAAGTAGGGGAATTGATTCAAAAGTTTGGTGGTACTAAGGTTTTGATTCATTATGGAGAGGGAAGTGTTGTTAGGAGTGGTTTGCTATCAAGAGTGGAAAAATACTTAGATAGTTGTCAGATTTCTTATGAAGAATTAGGTGGAGTAAAGGCTAATCCAGAAAGTGATTTAGTGTATGAAGGTATCAAACTTTGTAGAGATGAAAATATTGATTTTATTTTAGCTGTTGGTGGTGGATCTGTTATTGATAGTGCTAAGGCTATTGCTGCTGGAGTTTTGTATGATCTTGATTTTTGGGATTTTTTCTGTGATGATGATAGAAAGAAAGTAGAGAAAAGTTTGCCTGTTGGGGTAATTTTAACGATTGCGGCGGCTGGTTCTGAGGGTTCTCCTAGTATGGTTATTACTAATAGTAAGACTAAATTAAAGAGAGGAAATATCAAAAGTGATGTTGTAAGACCTAAGTTTGCTATTATGAATCCAACTCTTACGATGTCTTTATCTAATTATCAGACTGCTTGTGGGATTGTTGATATTATGACACATGTTATTGAAAGATATTTTACTAATACTAAAAATTGTATTGTTACAGATAGGTTATGTGAGGCAATTTTAAAATCTATGATTGAAAGTGGTAAGAAGGTAATGGATCATCCAAATGATTATGAGGCACGAGCTAATATCATGTGGGCTAGTACTTTAGCCCATAATAATATTTGTGGTGTAGATAGAGTTCAGGATTGGGCTAGTCATAAGATGGAACATGAATTATCTGGTAAATATGGGGTTGCACATGGAGCTGGACTTGCTGTTATTGTTATTAAATGGATGAGGTATGTTTCTAAGAGAAATCCAAACAAATTTAGGGAGTTTGGCAAAAATATCTTTGGAATTAGGAATGATTTATTTGGTACAGATGATGATTATATAGAGCAAGGAATTCAAAAGTTGCAAGAATTTTGGATTTCTCTTGGAATGCCTAGTAGTTTAGAAGAATTAGGATATCATGATGAAGATTTGGATTACTTGGTGGAACATGTAGATTATGCTAGTGATGGGACTATTGGTAATTACTTGAAATTAACTAAGGAGGATGTTAGAAATATTTATCAAAGTTGATTTTTGGTGTATAAAATAATTTAAAATATAACATAATAATAAGGTAGTAATATACTGTTTATTCCTTGGTTTTAGAAAAAGTAATAGTGTCTAAGATGGTACTATTGCTTTTTTAGGGTATATTTTTGGTAATAAGAGGAAGATAATTATATGTTAAAATTCAATTTAAGTATTTTTTAGGTTATCAAATATTGAAAAATAGTTTTACACAGTTTTGTGGATAATTAGTAAAGAATGAATAAAAGGTAGTAGATATTTTTTGTTTTTGTTATAATAAAATCGGAGGATGTATTTATGAGTAAAAAAGAATTTGTTATAGATGATGAATTTCGAATGAAGGTAATAAATTTCTTAAAAATTTATGGCTATTATGATGGTATTTTAGTGCGTGATGGAAATGATAAGAAATATGTCAGTGGAGAGATTTTGATTACTGATCTTATTCAAAATAAAAAGGATTATAAAGAATTAAAGCAAAGTATTAGTAAGGTGTTAGAGTATTGTTATGAGAATCGTTTTGATGAGATAGAGGGTATTATGAATTATTTTTATCAAGTGGAATGTAAGCAAATTCGTAAGAGTTATGGTAGTTTGTTTGATAAGATTTCTTAATTGTTTAGGTCAGGAGGGTATATGAATCGTTATTTTTTTACAAGTGAAGCAGTATGTGAGGGACATCCCGATAAGATATGTGATAAGATTAGTGATTATATTTTGGATTTTGCTTTAAAACAAGATAAAAATAGTAAAATGGCAGTAGAAGTTACAATTAAAGATTCTTTTGTTCTTATTTATGGGGAAGCTAATACGCATGCTAATTTAGATTATAAAAAGCTTACTTTAGAAGTACTTAGAGATATTGGATATACAGAAGATTTTGAGGTAAAAGTTTTAGTAGGTAGTCAATCGAATGAAATTCATCAGGCAGTAATGCAAGATGAAGTTAGAGCTGGGGATCAAGGAATTATGTTTGGTTATGCATGTTCTGATACCAAAGAATTGATGCCACTTCCTATCCTTCTTGCAAATAGGTTGTGCTATGAACTTAGTAGAGTTCGTAAGGAAGAACATATAGATTTTTTGAATCCAGATGGAAAAAGTCAGGTTACAGTAGAGTATGAGGGAGATGTTCCAAAAAGGGTAGATACTATCGTGATGGCAGTTTGTCATAAAGAAAATATTTCAGAACCAGAATTGCATGATTTTGTTTTTAAAAATATTATTAAAAAAGTTATTCCTAATCATTTTTTGGATGATAGGACAAAAATACTGATTAATACTAGTGGTTCTTTTATACTAGGTGGACCTTGGGCTGATAGTGGGACTACTGGTAGAAAGATTGTAAGTGATTCTTATGGGGGCATGGCTAGAGTAGGTGGAGGTTGCTTTTCTAGTAAGGATCCATCGAAGGTAGATCGAAGTGCTGCTTATTATGCTAGGTATGTTGCTAAGAATGTTGTAGCTCATAAAATGGCAGATCAGTGTGAAATACAGGTTGCTTATGCGATTGGAAAAAGTAAGCCAATTTCTTTATTTATTGATACTAAGCATACAAATAAGGTTCCTATTGTGGAAATTTATCAATATGTAGAAAATAATTTTGATTTTTCAGTTCAAAATATTATTGATGAATTAGATTTATTAAAACCAATTTACTATGATTTAGCATGTTATGGTCATTTTGGTAGAGAGGATTTAATTTTGAGTTGGGAGAAAATTAAGGATTCATTCTAATTCGTGTTAATTTTGTTGTTTGTATAATTGTTTTATGTTATTCTCATTTCATGAAAGCAAGTGATTTTAAATGAATAAAGAACAAAAGATTAGTATGAGAATAAAAGAGTTGAATAAGGAAAGAGAACTTTTAAAGGATTTGGTTTTGGAGAAGGATATGTTAATTAAGGAACAGGAAGATTTATATCGTGGATTATATAGAGAGTTTTTTCTTTCTAAAAAATCAAAAGATTTTGTTTTGTATGATAGGTTTCCTAGTTTTCAAGTAGTTCGATCTTATTATTCTAAACTGCCTGTTCCTAGTCATCCTTTAATGGAGTATGGGGAATTTGATATGAAAGAGTTAGCAGAAGTGATTAAATTGTTATATTCTTTTCGAAGGCAAAAAGAGTATAAGATAGTAACTTCTGGTCAGATGGAATGGAATGATATTTCACGACTTGATCCAAATATTTATTTTTTGATTGGTGATGATAAAACTTTGGAAAATTATTTGTCTTATCAGCAGTGTTTTTTTGAAAAAGAGGATAGTTTTTTTTCCTTTGATTCATTAGTCGATTTTACTTATTTAAAGGCTGATAAAATTGTTAATAATTTTAATCATTATCCAATTGATAAAATGTTAAAGATGAGTTGTCATATTTTAGATGTTTTTGTTTCAGGTTTTTTGAATTTGGAGACAGAAATTACTTATTATGATTATTTAACAAAGAATTATTTTATTGCTTCTTTTTCAAAGAATACTAATATTTTTAAAAGTGATGTATGTTCTGATTTTGTTCATTATAAAGGAATTAAAGATACTTTGAGTATGCCTTTCCATATTAATGATTCTTTCATTGCTAAGGCATTAATTAGTATTGCTATTTACAAAAAAAATCATCAAAAAATTAGTTTATCTAATGAAGATTATCGTTATATTTTTTATGAAATGTTTCATGAAGATGTAGATATAGAAAAAGAAGTAGAACAAGATATTCCAAAAAAGTTGAAATATGTACCTAGATAATCATAAAAAGAGCAAATGAAATCATTTTGAAATAATTTGTTCTTTTTTTGTTCATATTAATAAGGGTGAATCAATTTATGAAGCGATATAGTATTTGGAAAGATAATATAGAAGAGGTTTCTTATCAAAAATTAGATCAAGATCTTACAACAGATGTATTGATTATTGGTGGTGGAATGACTGGTATTAATACATTATATCATTTAAGGGAAAGTAATTTAAAAGTAGTTTTGGTAGAACAAAATAAGATTGGTATGGGAGTTACTGCAAATAGCACGGGGAAACTTACTTATTTGCAGGATCATCTTTATAATAAGTTGCTTACTAATTTTGATTTTGAGGTTGCCTCTTCTTACTTGAAGTCTCAGAGAGAAGCTATTCAATTGGCGAGTGATATTATAAAAAAGAATTCGATTGACTGTGATTTGGTTCAGTCTAATTCTTATGTTTATACTTCTCAAGATAAAGAAATTGAAAAATTAAAAGATTTAAAAAAATTTTTAGAGAAGAATGGAATTTATGTTTTTGAGGATACAAATTCTATGGTAGAAAGTAAGTATATGATTGGAGTTGAAGATACGTATTTGTTTCATCCAGTTAAGTTTCTTTTTGGCTTATTAAAGGCGTGTTCTTCTCGAAATATTTATGAGGATACCAGTATTGTTAAGATAGAAGAGGAGAAGGATGGATATGTTTGTTTTACAGAAGAACGTAAGATTCATGCGAAATGGATTGTGATTGCGACGCATTATCCTTATTTTAATTTGCCGATGGTGTTTCCGGTTAAGGCAAGTTTAGAGAAATCTTATCTTAGTGCATCTTTGAAGGAGATGGAACTTCTTTCTCTTATTAGTTATGATAATCCATTTATTTCTATTCGAAATTATCAAGATTATTGTATTTATCTTAGTAATTCTCATAAGAACAATGCTAAGGTAGATGATGAGAAGCACTTTCGGGAGTTATTGAAGAAGGCAAATGATTTGGGTTTAAATCCTGAATATTTATGGAGTAATATTGATATTATGACGAATGATGGGCTTCCTTATGTTGGGGAGATTAAAGAGGGGTTATTACTTGGGACTGGTTATAATACTTGGGGAATGACGAATGGTATTTTGGCTGGTAAGCTCCTTAGTGATTTGATTTTAAAAAGAAAAAATGCTTATCAGGTATTATTTGATCCGAAACGAGTGAATTCTAGTATGGTAATTCAGGGTGTTATGGATGGATATTATAGTTTAGAGGGTTATATTAAAGGCCTACTTTCTAAGAGTGATAAGATTTCTTATCAAAAAGAAGATGGGAAACAAATAGCGGTTTACCAAGATGAAGAAGGAGAACACAAAGTTTATACGAAGTGTCCTCATATGGGGTGTAGGTTAATTTTTAATGAGGTAGAGAAAACTTGGGATTGTCCTTGTCATGCTTCTAGGTTTGATATTGATGGTAAATGTATCAGTGGCCCTGCTAATCGAGATATTGGAATAGGTGAGAATAATTGATTAAATTTTGTTAATGTTTTTGTTAACAGAATTTTTTTATGTTATACTTAGGATAGGTGATGAGATAAGATGGAGAGATTACAATTTTTGATGGATCAAATTTTAGAATGTTATAATAGTAGTTTATCTAATGATGAAAAGTATCAGAGTGTGTCTTTATTATGGACAAATTTTTATAAGTTGAGCTATGAATTTAAAAGAAAGTATGAATCTCTTGGAGATTTTGATAGTTTAGAAGAGCTAAGTGGTCAGTTAGAGAAGGCTACTCGACTTTATTTGATGTGTGAAAATGAGTGTTATAAGTTTTATCAAGAGCCTTCTCAAAAAGATATTGATAAAGAAGTAGTCATTCAGGCAGTAGATCATACGAAAGAGGTTCTTTTTAATCGAAAGCTAGGGATTGATGATGGAATTTCAATGGATGAAGTAGCTTGTCTTTTGGATTGGGCTGTTTCTAATGTTAGAACTACTTTAAAGGAATTTGGAATTGATATTCGGACCAATTCTTTAAATGGGTTTTGTGAATTTGGACAAGCATTGTCCATTATGCCTTTTGAACATTTAGGACTTGAGGTTACAAAGAATAGGGCTAGTGATGCATTTGGGTATCCTTTTAATCATGCGTTTGGTACAGTTACTTTCCCAGTTTTAGATAATGGAAAGGTAGTGGATAAAAAGTATTTAATTGATACTACATATAGACAGTTTTTTTCTAGTGTTCGTTGTAATGAGGGAAGGTATTATGCAATAGAGGAGAATACAGGAAAAATAGCTAATCCGGATCCAGGATATTTTGTAATGGATGAATTGTTTGCAAAAACATTGATGAGAGATGGATATGTTTTATTTGATCAAAGAAGCGCTTATTTGTATGGGGAAGGTTTTTATTTAGCTTCTTTAGATATTGAGCATAAAAAGATAAGGGATGATAGGAATTTTGATTATTATCAGGCTATCATAGATAGTAGTTTTGATTATTCTATTAATAGTAGTGAATTAGAGGGATTAAACTTAGATTTTCCAAGTTTTGTTTCTAAGGGATTTCAGCGTTAATTTTTTATTAAAATACTTATTTTTCTTAATTTTGAAGCTATGTTTTACATGATGACTGATAAATGATAAATACTTAATCATTTTGATAGTTAGTTATTAGAAATAGTCAATTTTTATTTTAGTCAAAAAAAAAGAGTTATTGCTTGTTTAAGGAGTTAATTTTTTTTGTTTTTGATTTGTTTTTTTTTAGTAATAGCTCATTTGTTTTGTTGTAGTAGATTATTCTTGGGGTATTATCGATATCTACTCCGTGTGTTTTTCCTAATTTACATTCTTGAATATTATATTTTTTTTCTTGCCATGTGATTTTATTTTCTCCTATGGATGTATAGATTTCAGAAATTCCTTTTTCTTTAGGGTGAAGGTGTTCTTTAATTCCACTTCCTGGAAATAGAAAAAGGAGTCCTAATTCTGATATTTTAGATTGATAATTATTGATTTTATATACTTCATGATTTCCAGTAGTTATTTCTATTGGTAGTTTTTCAATCGTAAAATTATTTATAATTTCTTGAATAAAAGGTATGTTTAATATTTCTATTGGAAATATTTTGTATATTTTTTCTTTTATTTCTAATTCGTTCATAGTTACCTCTTTTCTTTTAGGTATTATATAATTTTTTATTTTAAAAAGCAATATTTTTTTAGTATTATTACAATTACTTGTTCGTAAAGTTTTTCCTTTATTTATGATTTTAAGAGGTAATGATAAGAAAATGATTTTTATTGATTTTGACATGAGAAGGGTGTTAATAAGACTTTTTTAGAAGTAAGGATGATATATTATTTTAATTGATTCAGATGATATGTTTTTTATATTTTTATGGAAATGAAGATTTTTTGTTTGAAATTTCTTTTTTTTTCATATTATTATCTATAAATATTTGTTATAATATAAAGTGATGGAGGAATGTATCTATGAATTTATTTCGCTATATTGATAGGTTTAGTTGTTATACATTTCAAGAAGTACCTTTTAATGAGTTGGATAATGCTATTTTTGCAACACTTTCTTATGTTGATTTAAAGGGTATTGTTTCTCCGAATCGATATCATAAGAAGACGATTCGAGAAGTTGGACATATTTATGCTGAGATTCATTCAAAAAAGGAAAAGGATATTTTAGCTGTTCGAAATGCAATTAAAGCACTTCGTTATATTCAAGATACTAGGAGATATGGAGATTTATTTCTTTATAATTATGTTTATGAATCTGGTCAGGAAGAACAATTTTGTGCTCTTACAATAGAGATAAATTCTAAATTAGTTTATGTCTCTTTTGAAGGTACAGATCATTTAGTTAGTGGTTGGAAAGAAGATTTTATGCTTAGTTATATGTTCCCTGTAGAATCTCAGAGAAGAGCAATTGATTATGTGAATAAGAACTTTTTCTTTCGTAGAAAAGAGATTATTTTAGGTGGTCATTCTAAGGGTGGTAATTTAGCTATGGTTGCCGGGATGTATGCAAATCTTTGGGTTAGAGATAAGATAATTATGATATATAATAATGATGGTCCAGGATTATTGAAGGAGCAAATTGAATCGGATTATTATAAGAATATTCAATCTAAATTGGTTCATATTATTCCTAATTATTCTGTTGTGGGATTATTGTTAAGGCATACAGATAATTATATTGTAGTTCGTTCTGCTAGAAGAGGAATCTTTGCTCATGATTTATTTACTTGGGTAGTTCAAGATAAGGCTTTTTTGAGAACGGATTTAAGTTTGTTTAGTAAGACGTTAGATAATGAATTTGTTGTTTGGCTTAATCAGTATGATAGGGAACAAAGAAGAAAATTTGTTATTTCATTATTTGATATTTTTAATAGAGCAAATATTACAAGTTTAGTTGATGTTATGGAAAACAAGAAATTAATTTTTCATTTGATAGCTGAATCGAAAGAGTTAGATGGAGATACTAAGAGAATGTTAAAAGATTTTCTTTTGATGCTATTTAAGTGTTTTAAAGATGTTAAAAAAGAAGAATTACTATCTATTTTTTCAAAAAGATGATAAGTAGGAAGTTGTGGTATGATGGAATGTTGTGATTTAGATAAAATTATTTGTGATGTAGTTGCATCTTTTAAAATTGATCATATTGTTATTTCTGATGATATGCTAGAAAATATTAGAAATTTATATTTGGAAGAAAATAATTTGAATAAAAATAATTTTCATGGAAAAAAATTGGTAAAAAGTAAGGAGAATTTTAAAAATGACTAGAGAAGAAAATGATAGAAATTGGGATAGTTATTTTATTAGTGGGACTAATGTTTTGAAAAATAAATTAGGAATTACGGATTATGATATGTTACGACAGAAAGAGGTTGAAATTACTGCTAATAAATTGATCAATTTGTATTTAAATCCTATTAATATGGGGTTTGGAATTGAACATTTGAAAGCAATTCATCGTTATTTGTTTGAAGATATTTATCCTTTTGCTGGAGAATATCGTAATGTGTTTATGGAAAAAAATCATTCTTATTTTTCTTTAGTTGAAGAAATTGATGTACGATTGAGAGCAACTTTTCAACTTATGGAAGAAAATATTAAAAATGTTGAAACTGAATATAGTTTTGCTTGCTTTTTAGCTGAATATTATGCTGTTCTTTTGAACATACATCCTTTTAGAGAAGGAAATGGTCGAACGATTCGTGAATTTATTCGGGAGTATGCTAATGAGAAAAGTCGGGAATTGCCATTTGGTGAAATTAATTTTTCCTGGTCTAATGTGGATGGTGACGCGATACAGTCTATTATTGATAAGTCAATTGCTTTTCGTTCTATTATTGAACTTGAATTTATGAAGGCTTTTGAAAAGAAGAAGAGTGATAGTTATACTTTATAATTATTTATCTTGAAAAGTATTTTAGATTATAGATTAGTGATACTTGATAGAGATACTAATATTATTTATTATCCTGTTAAGAAAAGGTGATGAATTATTTTTATTGTGAATTATAATATTGATTGATCATTGTTATTTTAGTGTTTTTGTTAATTAGCAAAAGTAGTGCTATTTGAGGTTTTAATGGTAGAAGTGTTTGTGAGATAGATTTATTTATAAAAAAACTTCTTTTTTTCTTTTTTTGTGCTATAATTGAGATAATAGGAGGAAAGAATTATGAAATGTGTATCAATTTCGGGGGAGAGAAGTTTTGTATTAAAAGAGAGAGATATTCCTGTATCAAAGGATGGTTCTGTTGTTATTGAGGTAAAATCTTGTGGGATATGTGGGTCTGATATTCATTATTGGGAAAGTGGCATGCCAGTTGGTTTAGTGATGGGACATGAATTTGCTGGTATTGTAGTGGATCCTGGTTCTAGAAAAGACTTAGAGAAGGGAGATAGAGTTACTGGACTTCCTATTTCTCCATGTGGTAAGTGTGAGGCTTGTCGAAGTGGTAATGTTCAGTATTGTGCTGATACTTGGTCAGAAGCTGTTGGGCTTGCACTTACGAATCCTGGTGGTTATAGTAAATATACTAGTTGTAGGCCAGATATGGTTCGGAAGATTCCTGGTAATGTGAGTTTTGATGCTGCTTGTATGGTTGAACCTTCGGCAGTTGCTCTTCATGCAGTAAATCTTGCTAATATTAAAATAGGGGATAGTGTTTTAATTGTTGGTGGTGGTATTATTGGACTTATGTCAGCGGAGTTTGCAAAGTTGGCAGGGGCTTCTTATATTGCTATTTTAGAGACAAATAAAAAAAGAGGTAGAAAAGCAGTTAGCTATGGGAAGATTAATGAATATTTTGATGCAACGAAGGAAGATGTAATTCCTAATCTTATTACCAAAACAAATGGTGGTTTTGATAAAGTAATTGAGTGTTGTGGTTCTTCTTCGGCAGTTAGTGAAGCATTAATGGCAGTAGAACCTGGTGGAACTGTAGTTTTAGTTGGTGTTTCTTTAGGTCCTGTTACAATTCCTATTGTAGTTAGTGTTATGAGAGAAGTTACTGTTCAAGGAGCGATTGCTTATACACCATATGAGTTTGATACGTGTTTAAAATTAATTCGTGATAAGAAAATTAATGTTACAAAATATATTGATGATTTGGTTCCACTTGAGTTGGCTCAAGAGTCATTTGAGAGACTTACTAGTGGAAAAGATTCTGCAGTGAAGATTATTATGAAACCTTAATGGGTATAAATTTCATTTTTTTACAAATATTATAGTTAGAAGAGTTAAGTAGTGTGCTTAGCTTTTTCTATGGATAAAAAAAATAGCAATCTCTATTGACAATTGCTAAAAAAGTGCTATAATGAATAATGAAAGGTGATGATAATATGGCTTTAATACCAAGATTAATGCCAAATAAATTTTATTTGGATGATGTTTTTGATGATTTTATGTTTCCTACGATGAAAGAAAGTGAATTTGGAAAGATGAAATGTGATATTTATGAGAAGGATAATACTTATTATTTAGAAATGGATATTCCTGGATTTGATAAGAAGGATGTTAATATTGAAATAGATGATAATGATTATCTTACTATTACTGCTGAAAAAACAACAGATAATAATGAAGAAGATGAGAATAAAAATTATATTCGTAAGGAAAGAAGTTATGGTAAATATCAGAGATCATTTTATGTTGGTGGGATTGATAAAGAAGGAATTGATGCTAATTTTAAAGATGGCATTTTAAAAATTACTATGCCTAAGAAGGCTGAAGAAAAATCATCAAAACAAACCATTGAAATAAAATAGTATAAAATTTTAAGACGTATGTTTGAGTATGTCTTTTTTTGGTGTACCATGTATGGCATATATCTAGTTGATGAAAGTCTAATACATGTGATGAAGTGTTAGGAAAGCAGATAGTATCAGTCGTAAGACTTGGGGCCAAAGGGAGTGTGAAACAGCATTATGGTTAACGAACAGAAATTTACTATAAGGCTGTATAAATGTATAAGGTTGCTTAACAAACTAAAGTCTAAAAAATATAGGAACTTTATGTAGTAAAGTAGGTAATTAATCGAGGAAAGATATATGTTTTATCGTGAGTGGTCTGTCAAACAAGTAAGTACAAGTAAATAATACATCAATTGTTAAAGTTGGTTGAACAAGGATTATTGCAAGAAATTGGCAAAGGGGCGTAGTACTAGAAAAATCGGAATACCAAGTGTAATAGATAGTGTATTATAGCAAGTAATTGTACAAGTATTAACACTAATTTATGAAAAACAATTTTCCGATAATTCTTACTGGTTTAGACAATGTTGTGAGTAGGCAGTTATTAAATTCTTAGAGTTCTTTAATAATGGTTATGATTGGATAGTAGATATTGATTTATAATTTTTTTCGATGAAATAAATCAAGATAAGTTAATGTCAATTATCTATAGACCATAAAGGATGATGATGTTATTTCACTATAAGGAAGTTTTTACAAAGTAGAGTAATGAAAAGTATCACCACTTTTATAATTGAGAAATTAGGATTAAAAGTGAATGTAAAAAAGTAAAGTGGTAAGGTCCAATCAAATAAAATATTTGGAATTTGGGTTTTACAAGGAAGTTAATCAAAATGTATAAAGATTCAAATCGCATATAAAATCGATTGAGAAGTTTAAAAAATATGGTATTGAATCAGATGAATTATAATGAAGGGAGTTTGTAATTATGGAAATAAATTATAAAGGGGTTCAATGTAGATTAGGAACATATAGAATAAATGGAGAAGATAAACCTACATTATATTATATTTCAGCCCCAAATAGTGAAATTGTGTATGAAGCTGGATTTGAGGAATTGCATTATGGCTTGTGGGGAAAGGTATTAACAGATGAAGAATATAAGGAAATAGTAAAAAAAAGGGAAGGTAGATAGGGAGAAACTTAAAAAGAAAATTGAAGATGACATAGATAGAGCAATTAAAGTAAAAAGTATAAGGATAATAGTTTATAAAATTTGAAATTGATCGTTTATCCTAATTTTTAAATAATTATTTAGAAGAAATGTATAAAATTATTGTTCAAACTAAAAGTATTAATCTTTTAGTCTGAATTGTAATTTTTTTTACTTGATTATTTTCCTTCCCTTTAAATTGTGATATAATTAGTAGGATGAAAGGATGGTGGAATGATATGATAAAGATATTTAAGAATGAATTAGATAGTGAAGTGGTAAAGAAAGTAGAGAAGATTGAGGATAACTGTTGGATTAATTTGGTTCATCCTACTACTGATGAAATAAAATATGTAGTGGATACTTTGGGGATTGATGAGGATTTAATTACGAAGGTATTGGATGAAGAAGAATTGCCTCGTATTGAGAAAACTGATAATGCTACTTTAGTAGTGGTAGATGGTCCTTTTATGGAAGATACACATATTAAAAATAAATATACTACTTATCCACTTGGAATTATTATTTGTAATGATTTGCATGTTATTACTGTTTCTTTAAAAGAGTTTAGTATTTTAAAAGATTTTGAATGTGGAAAGGTTAAAACCTTTTATACTTATAAAAAATCTAGATTTTTGATTCAGTTATTACTTCGAACGGCTTCTTCTTATTTGAAGGTGTTGAATTTAGTAAATGCAGATATTCATAAGAAAGAGAAGGTATTATATCATTCTACTTCTAATAAACAATTGGTGGAGCTTTTGGATATAGAAAAGACACTTGTTTATTTTATTACTTCTTTGAAGGCAAATGATGTGGTATTAGATAAATTGTCCAAGGGAAGTACTATTACATTGTATGAGGAAGATATTGAACTATTAGAGGATACTATTGTAGAAAATAAGCAAGGTATTGAGATGTGTACGATTTATAAAGAAATTTTATCTTCTATTACAGATACTTATGCAACGATTGTATCTAATAATTTGAATGTTGTAATGAAATTTTTAGCTGGTATTACGATTGTTTTGTCTATTCCAACGATGATATCTTCGTTCTTGGGAATGAATGTTTCATTGGGAGGCTTTGCAAATCAAGATTATGCTTTTGTAATGATTTGTTTTTTCTCTTTTTTGTTAGCTTTGTTTGTTGCTTGGTTGTTAAAGAAGAAAGATATGTTATAGTTGTTTAAAATAAAATACTTACTTTTATTTTTCTTATGTGAAAAAGTTATTGTTAAGTATTATTTGTTTATGTTAATGATAGTAGGAGGTATTTTTTATGAAGAGAATGGAATATCAAACAGAGGGAGTTTGTTCTAGTAAGATTATTATTGAAGTGGATAATCATATTATTCAGTCTGTACAGTTTATAGGTGGATGTCCTGGAAATACTATAGGGGTTAGTAAGCTTTGTCAGGGAAAAAATATTGATGATGTGATTCAATTATTGACTGGTATTGATTGTCGTGGAAGAGGCACTTCTTGTCCAGATCAATTAGCGAAGGCTTTGATTCAAATGAAGGAGAAATCATCTCAAGAAGGAAATGTATATGTTAATTGATACAAATGATATTATATTTAATACATTTCAGGATAATAATTTGGAGCATTTGAATTTGCTTCAAAGTTTTAAAGAGGAATCTAAATCAAAATTTATTCATTTTATTGTAGAAAGATTGTTACAAAATAGAAATCAGAAGTCTTTTCCTTTTGATACTGGTTTTGTTATTTCTTTAGATTCTGGAGAAAGTATTGGTTATTTATTTATTTCTAGTAAGAGAAATGATGAAGTTTTTTTGGAATATTCTATATTGAAAAATAAGAGAAAGATGGGATATGGTAAAAAGTGCTTGAGTTTAGTTACTGATTTTTTGTTTGAACATTATAATATCCGAGATATTGCTTTGGATATTGATGTTAGTAATGAGGCTAGTATGAGGACGGCTATGGCTTGTGGTTATTATGAAGATGAATATTTAGAAGAGGGAAAATTTATTTATAGAAAGTATAATTTAAATTATACTAATAAAAGAAAAAATGGTAAATGAAAAGTTAGTTTAGTATGTTATTAAACTAACTTTTAAGATTCTTTTTCATCATTTTTTTCTATAGCGTTGTAATAATCGTTTCCTTTTTCATAGCTTTTCTCAATTTTTTTCTTTTCTTTTTCAGAAAACATTTCATCAGATAATTCTAATTTTTTTAGATATTTCATTTTTATCACCTATTATTAGGGTGTTCTTTCTTTTTTTATTTATGTATATTTTTTGATGTTTTTTTCTCTTTTTATAAAGAGAGCTGGTGATTTTATGGAAAAAATTAGAGTGATGTTGGAAGAAGATAACTTTAAATTTTATATCATTAAGCATTTACTTTCTTTTAAAGATTTGGGAGTTTTAGAGAATGTTTGATTTTATTTGGAATGAGTCATGTTTGAATGCGATGTTTTAGAAAAAGCATAAATTTGAGATGAATTCTTTCATAAAAATATCTGGTACTAATGTTAGAGAATAAAAAGATTTGAATTAAAAAATTTTTGATTGATGGTTTATTATACAAGTTGGTTCTATGTATATTTTTCTTTTATATTGGTAAAATATGTATAGAAAAGGAGTGATTTTTTTGAAAACAACTGGTATTATTAGACGGATTGATGATTTAGGAAGGATTGTTATTCCAAAGGAATTAAGAAGGACACTTCGAATTAAGAATGGGGATTCTTTAGAAATATTTGTTGATAATGAAGATATTATTTTGAAGAAATATTCTCCGATGGAGAGTATTGAAGAAGCTGCTAGTAAGTATGTGGATAGTTTTAATCAAGTGATTAAGCATAGTGTAATTGTAACTGATAAGGATAAAGTAATTGCTGCTAGTGGTAGTTTGAAGAAAAAGTATTTAGGAAAGTCTATTACAGAATTTACGGAAAGAGGTATTGAAAGAAGGGATAGTTTTGTAGAGAGACAGAAAAAAACATTTTCTTTTGTTGAGGGAGTAGAAGATTTTGGCTATTATTCTTTTAGTTCTATTATTAGTGATGGTGATGCAATTGGGGGTGTTATTATTATATCAGTAGAGAGTCCTATTTTAGAGAGTGAAGAGAAAATGGCTACTATTTTGGCTAAGTTATTATCGGGTAATTTTGTGAATGAATAAAATACATCTATTTGGTTGTAGATGTATTTTTATATGTTTTTATAGTTTTTAATAGTTGAATTAAGATTAATAGAGTTATTCCTAAAATACTTATTGAGATGCTTATTTTTTTATATGGTGCTTCATAAGTAATTGAGATGGTATGTTCTCCTTTTTTAATAGGAAAAGTTACAAAGTTAGTTCCAGATTTTTCATAAGAATTTATTTTTCCATCTATTCGGATTTGAAATCCTTTGTCATAGGGAATTGAAATAGTAAAGTAGGAATTGTCTTTTGTTACATTGATTTTACCAATTATTGTGTCTCCTTTTGTTTTAGAAGTATCTATTATGAATTTATCTATATTTTGGTTTATTTCTTTGATTGTATTATAGTCTAGGATATAGCTTTCAAAGTTGTTTAATTGATAAGTACCTTCTTGGAATAAAATGTTTAGGGTATTAGTATTGTATAGTACATAGTTAAAAGTGGTATTATTATTAAAATATTTCCAAGATTTGTTGGTTAGTTTGTTTTTAGTATTATTAATGGTAATTGATAAATCTTGATTTGGTGTATAAGCGTGATGAAACCTTAAAAAAATAATTTTATTATTTGTATTTTGTTTTAATTGAATTGTCATGGAAGCATTTTTGTTAGCTTTTATAAGAGTGGTTTCTTTATTGGAAATCATTTCTAAGTTGTTTGTTTGAATAATTTCATAGTTTATATTTTTTGTTGTTAATGTAGGAATTTCTTTTTCTGTTAAATCATTGTTTTCTAATATAATATTTTTTAGAAGTGTAATTATATTATTTGGATAAGGTATTTTTTCTAATTGTTTTTTGTTAATTAATTGATCTGTTGCGTATCCTAATGGTAGTACATTATTGTTTTTATATAGTTTTATACCATTTTTTTCTTTTAGAAGTTCAAAGTCTAAATCTAATGTATCTTTGGTAATAATATATTTTTCATTTAGAATCATTTGAGATAGTAGATTAGTGGATGGGGATAGCATGAATTTATTTCGATTTGGAATTGGATTTTTTAAAATAGAATTGTAAGTATCAATATAATTTTGATTGGAAGTAGAGGAATAAATGGTGGTTTTATATTCTTTCATGTTAGTTATTTTGTTGATTCCTTGTTCTTTTAAAGCATCTGTATTAATTCGATAAAGGGTTGTATCTTCTTTTGTTATTTCATTAATAAATTCTTTTACTGTATTATATTCTGGATTGTTAATGTCTTCTTTTTTCATTAGATTATCATTTAGATTGGTATAAAGGCAGATTGAAAAAGAAGAAATTATTAGATAAGTTATTAGTAATATTTGTTTTTTGATAGTTGTTTTTTTTAGGTAAGAGGCTAAAAAGTCTGCTACTAGGATTAAAATGATTGGTATAAAAGGAATTAATGATTTGGCATTTATGTATAGTGTTCCATTTAATATGTAGTTAAATATGGGAAAAGTTATAATTAATAAACAAGTTATTGATAGATATTTTGTCTCTTTTTTTTCATTTAAAGTAAAATAAATGAGAGAAATTAAGCTGATTAAAGTTAGTCCAATGCTGTATGGACTATAAAGTAGGTTTGAAGTTGGAGATGGAGTTAATAGATCTTTTATAGAAAGTAGGTTTTTGGAAGATGAGCGACCATTTAGTAATGTATAGAGAGTGGGAAGGGTTAGGATTGCTGATATCATGATTCCTATTATAAAGGGAATGGAGATTTTTAGGAAGTGAGCTATTATTTTTTTGAAACTAATCTTTTTTTCTTGTTTTATGTATTGATAGATTGAAAAAAGAAAAAGAGTAATTAAAGCAGGTATGCTAAAATAGTAGCTAGTAAAAATAATTAGGGTAATAGAAATGGTTAGAAGTAAGATATGATTTTTTTTAAAATAATTATCTACTCCATAGAGTCCTAAAATTAGAAATGGAAAGTAATTAATAAACATGATGTGTCTTTTGGCGTGAAAAATTAAGGGACCGCTGGTTAAAAGGAGAAAAGAGGTTATGAAACTTGTTGTTTCGTTATAGTTGTTTTTTCTTAAATAGAAGTAGAATAGGCTAGTGCTGATTAATACAATTAGACAATTGGTTATAATCATATAATCTATCATTTTGATATTAGGAAATAGATAAGATAGGAGAATAAAAGGATTTAATAATCCGTAGTAAGATAAGTAATAAATATTTTGTCCGCTTCCTAAATTTAGAGCGAAGTCTGGAAATAAGTCATGGGTATCATAAAAAAGGGTTCTAAAATATTCTGGTATTAAGTAATGTTGATATTTGAAATCTGTTACTGATGCAAATAGGTGATTATTTCTGGTTAAGATTAGATAAATTGTTAAGAATGTTAATATTAATATTAAATTAAATAAAATGTCTTTTTTGGTGATAATATTTTTCTTATTATTATGAATTCTTTTTTTTAACATAGTATTTCTCCTTTTTGATAAAGTTATTATATCATTAATATTATGTGAATTCTTTTTTTGGAGATTTTTTTTGATGATTTAAAAGTATAAGTGTAAAGTTTTGTAAAGTAGATTTTTGATTTTTTTAGGGATATATTTTTTGAATTCTTGATATCAATTGGAGAGCGTGCTATAATAAGGGGTAATTAGGAGGGAGTATTATGGAAAGATATTTTGAAAAGATTAGTTTTGAACAATTTAGTAAAGATATTTGTAGTGATATTGATTTGTATCATGAGTATGATTTACCAAGACGAGCAAGTGAAAATGCTTGTGGTTATGATTTTTTTGCTATTTCTGATATGGTACTTCATCCTGGAGAGATTAGAAAGATTCCTACTGGTTATCGTGCTAAATTTTTGGAAGATGAGATGCTTTTGTTAGTGGTTCGTAGTAGTATGGGATTTCGATATAATGTACGGATGTGTAATCAAGTTGGTGTGATTGATAGTGATTATTATAATAATTCTAATAATGAAGGTCATTTATGGGTAGCATTACAAAATGAGGGAGATCAAGATTATATGATCAGAAAGGGTACTGCTTATTGTCAGGGAATATTTACAAAGTTTTTAACTTGTGGAGAAATAGTAGATTGTAAAAGAACTGGTGGATTTGGTAGTACCGATAAAAATTAAGGAGATTGAGAATCATGAATAAAAAGAAGTTTTATATTAGTACTGCAATTGCGTATACAAGTTCAAAACCACATATAGGAAATACTTATGAGGTGGTGCTTGCTGATGTAATTGCTAGGTATAAGAGATTAAGTGGTTATGATGTTTATTTTCAGACTGGTACAGATGAGCATGGTGAGAAAATTGAAATTAAGGCTAGAGAAGCTGGTGTTAGTCCACAGGAATATGTGGATAGTATTGCTAGTGAAATCAAAAGAATATGGGATATTATGAATACTAGTTATGATCGATTTGTTCGTACGACAGATAAAATCCATGAGGAAAAAGTTCAGAAAATTTTTAAGAAATTTTATGATCAGGGAGATATATATAAGGGAGAATATCAGGGATTATATTGTACTCCTTGTGAATCTTTTTGGACGGAGAGTCAACTAGTTGATGGAAAATGTCCTGATTGTGGTAGAGATGTTCATAATGCGAAGGAAGAAGCTTATTTCTTTCGTATGAGTAAATATTCTAAGTGGTTAGAGGAGTATATTGAGAGTCATCCACATTTTATAGAGCCTGAATCTAGGAAAAATGAAATTATGAATAATTTTATTAAACCTGGACTTCAAGATTTGTGTGTATCTAGAACGAGTTTTAAGTGGGGAATACCGGTTACATTTGATGATCAGCATGTTGTTTATGTATGGATAGATGCGTTATCAAATTATATTACTTTTTTAGGGTATGATGTAGATGGTAATTTTAGTGAGGAGTTTAAGAAATATTGGCCAGCAAATATTCATTTAATTGGGAAAGATATTTTGAGATTTCATACTATCTATTGGCCTATTATGTTACATGCTTTAGGGTTAGAGTTACCTCGTCAGATATTTGGTCATCCTTGGTTATTATTTGGGGATGATAAAATGAGTAAGAGCAAAGGAAATATTGTTTATGCTGATGATTTAGTAAAGGTGTATGGTGTAGATGCAATTCGTTATTATTTAATTCATGAGATGCCTTTTGCTAGTGATGGAACATTTACGAATGAATTATTAGTAGAGAGTATTAATAGTAATTTAGCTAATGTACTGGGAAATTTAGTTAATCGAACGATTGGTATGATTTATAAATATTTTGATGGTGTAGTGGAGGATAAAAATACTTCAGATGAACTTGATTTAGAGTTAAAGAATTTAGTATTATCTACTAAAAGTGTTGTTGATGAAAAGATGGATAGTCTTAGAATTGCTGATAGTTTAGATGCTATTTTTGAAATTTTTAGAAGATGTAATAAATATATTGATGAGACAATGCCTTGGGTACTTGTAAAAGATGAGAGTAAGAAAGATAGGTTAGCTACTGTTTTATATAACTTGGTGGAGTCTATTAGATATGGTACTGTACTGTTACAAGCATTTATGCCTGATACTGCAGAAAAAATATTTAAACAGCTAAATACTGATAAGACTACGTTTGATACTTTAGATAAATTTGGATATTATGAAAGTGGTACAAAGGTAGGTAAAGCAGAGGTATTGTTTATGAGAATTGATACTAATAAATAATCAAGAAAATACTGATTAAAAACATTAATTCCTGTTTCTTGGATAGAGAAACGGGATTTTTAACTTAATTAGTATTTTTATTAGACATAATTATTTAATGCTCAAATGCAAAGTTAAACTGAAATTGTGATCAATCCTTATAAAATATGGAGTTGTGCAAGAGTAAATTTAACTTTTTTGTATGATTTTTGAAATTTTGTGGTACAATATAACTAAATTTAGTTATTTTGTTGCACGCCAAAGAGGTTTTGCTCAAAATCGTGCAAAACTAAATTGAAATGTTTGTTAGATATCTTACTTGT
>JALEZJ010000177.1 GCA_022772985.1 Erysipelotrichaceae bacterium
TTGTCATCCAACCCCAATAATTTTTTTACTTCATTCATTTTTATCCTCTTTCTACAAAAATAAAATACAGAAAAAGAATACACTTTACTACACAAATATGATATTATAGTAAATGTATGTAATAGTATTTTTATTTTCGCACTTTAATTATACTATAATTACATACTTAAAAGTGATGCATTTTTAGCACCACTTTTTTCATTTTCTTATTCCCATCAAATCGTGTAGAAATATTCATAAAGTAATCCCACTATATCTTCTAGATTTTTAAATATAAATATTAAACAAAAAGTTCCCATCAAATCGTGTTGATGACATATAAAAAAATCCCATCAAATAATGTTGAATGAGAAAAAAAGTTCCCAACATTTCGTCGAAAACTTTAATTTTTAGATCCCATCAAATCGTGTAGAACCCTAATTTTCAATATCATCTAAATACTTATCCAAATTTTTAGGAACTCCATTAGAAAGTACTGTATCTATAATTTTCTGTTCCTTTTCTTTGGAAACTTCTCTTCCTGTAATCCTAGATATATCTTGAATGACTTCCTTTAAAGTATTTTCATCTTTCATATTTCCTTGTTGTAGTTTACTAGCCAAAGACAAAATAGTATCTTTATCTACATTTGTCTTTTTTTCTATTTTTTTAAAAAAGTTATCACTAAATGCCATAAAAACCTCCTACCTTATTATATGATAAGAGATGACTAAGAATTATGATAAATGCATTATAATTCTTAGTGAATTTAGGATAATAAGAAAACTATCATTAAGTATTATTCTTATTGACATATCTTCTAGCTAATCTTTTAGCATGCCTTCCAATTTTCATTGCACTAAAATTGTTATTTTGTGAATATGCTACTAATTCGTCACGACATTTCAAAATATCTTGATACTTAGAAGAACCATCTTTTAATAAATGATTTATCATATTTTCTTCATACTGTAATAATACTTCATTTTCATTTTCTAAAATATAAAGTTTTTCATAGTACATTGGCAAAATATAACCATAAAGAATATTCTCTTGATATTTTTTCTCTAACCTGGGAAGTTGCATCAGAGCCTGTACATAAGCATAAATACTAATTACTACTGTAATATCATCTCTTAAGAAAGGAAAGCAAGGAATAATATTAAGAATTTTTTCTTTATTATCTAGAATAACAGCACAATTTCCAATCAAATCTCTAATATCTTCTTCTCTATAATCTACGAAAACAGCTTGCTTCCAAATATATTGAAAGCTTTTTTCTTCGTATAACTCATGACGCTTTAAAAAATCTCTAAATTTATCATAAAATTCATTTGCCATTTTTAATAATCTCCATTCTTATTTTTAAATTGTAACACAATTGGTGTTCCTTCTAATTCAAAGTTTTCTCTTAATTTATTTTCTAAATATCTTTCATAAGAGAAGTGAATTAGTCCTTTACTATTTACATGAAATGTAAATTGAGGTGGTTGTATTCCGCTTTGATTCACAAAATAAATTTTTAGTCTCTTTCCTTTATAAGAAGGGGGTTGATTTAATAATACAGCTTCTCGAATGACTTCATTAAGAACACTTGTCTTTATTTCTGTTAAAGAGTTTTGGTATACTTTTAAAATTTCAGGCATTAAAGTATGAATTCTCTTTTTAGTCAAAGCAGATAAAAACACAATCGGAACATAAGACAGAAATTGAAATTCATTTCGCATTAGAGTAGTAAAACTTTTCATATCATTCTTATCCTTCACAGTATCCCATTTGTTCACCACTAATACCATTGGCTTACCCGCTTCTAATGCATAACTAGCAATATGTTTATCATGTTCAATAATTCCTTCCTCAGCATTAATCACAAGACAACAAACATCACTTCTTTCAATTGCTTTCATACTTCTAATAACACTATATTTTTCGATATCTTCATATATCTTTCCTTTTTTTCGAAGTCCCGCTGTATCAATTACTACATAATCTTTTCCATCATAACGAAATTCTGTATCAACAGCATCTCTAGTAGTACCAGCAACATCACTAACAATCGATTTTTCTTCATTTAAAAGAGCATTTACCAAACTACTCTTTCCTACATTAGGTCTTCCAATAAAACAAAACTTAATTTTATCATTATGATAAGTAATTTCAGGAAGAGGTTTAAAATCTTGAACGATTCTATCTAAAAGTTCAATAATTCCTATATTATGTTCTCCACTAACAGCAATCACTTCACCAAATCCCAATTCATAAAATTGATAAACATTTTCCAATCGATTAGTATTATCAATTTTATTGACTGCCACAATTACATCTTTTTTAGCTTTTTTTAACATATCACGAATCACATAATCATTTTGAGTAAGTTCCTCTTTACCATCTACTACAAATATAACTATATCAGCTTCATCAATCGCAAGACTAGCTTGTACTCGAATTTCATTATTAAAAATTTCATCATTCATATCAATTCCGCCAGTATCAATTAAATGAAATTGATAATTTCCATAATGAACATCTCCATAAATACGATCTCTAGTAACACCAGGAGTATCTTCAATAATAGAAACTTTTTTTCCAACTAACCGATTAAAAATTGTACTCTTTCCTACATTAGGTCTTCCAACTAAACAAACGGTAGGCATTCTCATAATATTTCACCACTTTCTAACAAACTTTAATTCCTTTTTCTAATATTTCTTCTATATCTTTATAAAGAATTTCACTATCACTTAATCCTTGATAAACCCCATAAAACTTTCCCTTATAATAATAAACATTTTCATAATCTAAAATCTCATTCATCTGAATCTCATTTATAAAAATAGAATTCAAATGAATCTGAATTCTCATATCCACTTCATCAAAAAAATTACAAATAGGATGAATTTCTATTATCATTCCATATAATAGATTAACATAGACATCTACATCTACTAGACCACTTAAATGATACTTATCTTTTAATTTATTAAAAATATCCTGAAAGAAATTTTTAATACTATCTCTATCATAGACATTAAAATCTCCCATATAGTCTTTATATATTTTTATTAGAAAAAAATCATCTATCTTTTGAATAACCACCATTACTCACCCGATGTAATTTATTCTAATCAAAAAAATAAGTGCCTATTAATTTAGAAAATCTCAATCAATTGCATAATTTTATCATGAACTTCTTTCTTTCCAATTTTACTAACGGTAGAAAATAAAATCAAATCATCACTTTCTATCATTTTTAAAGTATCACAAATTATTTTTTTATTCTTATCATAATTATTTTTAGATACTTTATCACTTTTAGTAGCAATGATAGTAACGGGAATATGATAATATTTTAAATAATTATACATTAAAACATCATCATTAGTAGGCTTATGTCTAAAATCAATTAGCATAAATACCATTTTTAGATTATCCCTTTCTTTTAAATAATCTTCTATAATTAAACCAAATTTATTTTTAAGTACTTTACTAACTTTAGCAAAACCATATCCTGGAACATCCACTAAATAGAAATTTTCATTAATTAAATAAAAATTCAAAGTTTGAGTTTTTCCAGGAATGGAACTAATTCTAGCCAGATTTTTTCTATTAACAATTGTATTAATAAAACTACTTTTTCCCACATTACTTCTACCAACTAGTAAAAATTCTGCTCGCTTATCTGTAGGATATTGACTTCTTCTAACAGCCGAAGTAACAAATTCTACATTAGTAATTTTCATAAAATCTCACGTCCTTTGGTGCAATCATTATACCAAAAAAAAAGAAATAAGGCAAATCTTAAAATGATCTACCTTTAGAATTTCTTTTCTATATAAAATAAAACATCCTCATTCATATCAAAATTATATTATAATTTTGATGATTACTTCCTTTTACTTCCTCTTTTTTCTTTAGGTGGAATATCTTTAATACAACTCAACAATTCCTCTGCTAGTATGGATACTTGATGTTTTTGATACATATCTAATACATCATCTCGTAAAATATCAGCATATTGACAACACAGAAGTTCTAATTTATCACCTAAATTTATTGTTTCTACACTATCTAATAATTGATTAGCCAATTTAGTATAATATTCTTGTTTCATTCTCATTACCTCACCTAAATTATAACATCATCTAAAATTAGAAGTAAAGAATTTTTTATATAAAAGCAAAAAACTTTTTATTTTACAATCCAGATAATAGAATAAAAAAAGAAAATCTCAATAAGTATTTTTCATCAAATCATTATGAAATATATGAATAGTTTTCTCCAATATAATGATTCACAATATACCTACTAATATTAAGAGGATTATCTAAATATTTTTCATCTCCATTTTGATACTTCTCAGGTATATAATAAGCACTAATAACAGAATTTCTAATTTTTTGTACTTCTTCTTGAGAAATCCCAAAATAATTTTTCATTAGTTTATCATCTAATGTATGAAGACCATGATCTCCTTGCACAAATATAACTGCATTTTCATCATTTTTCCTAATGTAATCTAACAACTCTGCTAATAACTTAGTGGAATAACTATAATTACTTGAATAATATCCAAGATTAAACTTATTATCAGGCAACAGTAAATCTCCATAAGCATTAAAAGTAATTGGGAGATGATTCAATTTAAAATCAATAAAAACAAATTTTTTCTCTTCAATTTTTAAAGAATCATGAATCCCACTAAGAGTTGCTTTACTAATCCAATAATGGCTCTTATCAGTATAAGAATATTCACTGAAATCCTCTTCCTGATAAGGAATAACCTCATAATCAAGATAATTGATGTTTTCTATCAATGGAAACAACATAGTTGTATATAATAATGATTTAAAATGATTAAATCTCATAAAAGACAATAATTTTACCTGATCTTGATTATTTCTATTATGATTATCCATATATCGAAATTCTTGTTTATCTGTTACTTGTTTTCCCTCTTTATCATAAGCAAAAAAATCATAAAAATAATCAGTATAAAGACCAGTATATGGATTAAAATCAGAAATCGCCACAGTAGTATAATCTTTTTTTTCTAAAGCCTCAAATAATTCATTATATAATCTTTTCTCTTCTAATTCATAATAATTAACCATAAATGATGGATCTCTTTCTTGAATAAGACTATCTTGTAATTCCATCAAATAATCTTTAAAAAAGTGATCATAATAATAAGGATTAAACAATGCAACTAAAGCACTTTGTGTTCTGTGCCCTGCAACTAAAGAGGCATTCACATTATAAGAATAGTTATTTCTTTTCAAATAATCCTGAAAATAAGTATCCTTAAAATTAAAATATTTTTTCATATCATAAAAGTTCATCATTCCATCACAATGTATCCAATAAATATTAGGGGTATTAGTATTTTCTTCTACCCGAATATCCAACTTATAGTCATAGTCTTTTGATTTTAATAAAACAGTTCCTCCATAATAAATACTATTTCCTACTTGAGCAAAAAATAAGAATAGAATCATGAAAGAAATGAAATTCACTAGTTTATCTAATTTAAAATGAATAAATTTTTTGATAAGAATAGTTAATATTAAAATAAAAATAATATAAACTAAGAAAGTAATAAAACTAAATTTTACAAAATAAAAGATAGAAATAAAACACATGATTAAAAAGATTTTATAAGTATCTTTAAGACCTTTTTTTAAGAATAAATAAATAATAGAATTAATTAGCAGAAATACTCCACTTAAAATAATAATTTCATAGAATAATAATTCCCCTCTAGAGATATAACTCTTTAAAGAATTGTTATATTGATAAAGGAATACATAAATATAAATTAAATTAGGTACGATAAAAAGAACTAGTTTATGATTTAAAAATTTTTGAACAATATTTTCTTTCATTATTTTACCTTCATCAAATAAAGTACTCTTTTACTATCTTTAATATTATCTTTCTTGATAATATCAAAGTATTTACTAAAACTGTTATCAAATATTGTTTCATTGTACCAATCAAAAATATCTTTTCTAGTCATCAGAAGTTTTTGTACCTGTGAGTCCTCTTTAGGAACAAATTCAATGATAAGGTATTCTCCTAGTTTAGAAAACCACTCGGCTATTTCTTCAAAGAATACATTATTAGAAATAGCAATATGATGAATAAGTGCTAATGCCATAACACATTTTACTGGCCCTCTTCTATTTAAACTTTTTCTCTCTAAACAACCAAATCCTAAATCAGGAGTAGGATTTGTACAATCTAAATACAAAGGTAAAATATTTTTCTCTTGATTTTTCTTAAGTAACATATAATTATTATGAATACAATTAAAATCAATATCCCAAGAAACTACCATGCACTTCTTACAAGAAGCAATTCTAGAATATTTTCCCTCATTAGCCCCTAAATCAAAAACAACATCTTTCTCTTTAATATGAACTTTTTCTAAATAACTTATAACCAATTGTTCTTTATCTTTATCAGATTGCTCATTATAATTAGTATGTTGATAATAATCTTCCCATTCACTAGCAACAACTTTATGTTTTAATTTACCAATCTGTCGTATCATCATATCTGTCATATTAATAATACTACTTTTAGAAACATGAATTTGCTTCATCTGTACTACATGATCATTATTTTTTGCAATGGATTTACTATGCCATTTGATATGACACTTAGCGGTAAATCCCCCTCTTCCATGTAAAAGATTATTTGCCAAATCAATAGGAATTCCATCAATATAATTTTTAAGCAAACAATTAGATCTTTCATCTACATATTTCATAAGCAAAAGTGGTGCCATAAAATGTCTACAAAATTGCCCATATGCTCCCCAAGGAAGCCCTTCTTCATAAAAATCAAAAGATAAAGTATCAATAAAAATAGGCTTTCCATTTAAAAATTGAACATTATATCCACTAGCATCTTTCAAAATCATCCCATATTTTAATGCCAATTCTAAAATATTTAAAGTTAAGATAGCAGCATCTTTCAATTCTTCAAAACACCATTCATAAGGGTAAGTTATAAATGGAATTTTTTCTACTTCAAGAGTAATATAATCATCATTTCTCTCAACTTCTCTATGTGAAACTAAATAACCTAATTGAACTAATTCATCATATAATCCAGAATTCATAAAATGTTCATATTGTTTAAAATAACAAGAATTGATTCTTCTTTTAACTCTACCCTTTTCATAATATATAAAACCTGCAGGATCACGAAAAGAAGCAAAATCTTTATCCATCTTTTTTTTCATTCTTTTTAGAAAATCCTTTAAAAAAAGATATAATATTCGTCTTAAATGTTACAAAGAATGCTCCAACCCCTGCAATAGTTGCAATTAATACTTGTACAAGCATACTTCCAGTACCTGGATCAAAATACATAAAACATTACCCCTTCCCTATTAAATTAATCCATTTTAGTATAGCACAATATTTTATAAATAACAACAAATAAAGTCAGTCATTCACTTAAAAAAATATTGTAAAAAACTGTCAAAAAAACTTGAAAATAATTTACTTAAATAAAAAAGAGTGATACGATAAACTAAAAGAAAGGAGAATTATGAAATTAATTCAATACCCAAAATGTTCTACCTGTAAAAAAGCCGTATTATGGTTACAAGAACATCAGATAGCATTTGAAAGTCAAGATATAAAAGAAAATCCTCCTACGAAAGAAGAATTAAAATATTATTTAACCCTAACCGATAAACCCATTAACAAATTTTTTAATACTAGTGGTCTAAAATACAAAGAATTAAACTTAAAAGAAAAGATAAATACTCTATCTGAAGAAGAAAAAATAACTCTTCTCTCTCAAGATGGAATGCTAATAAAAAGACCACTATTAGTAGGAGACCATTTTATCTTGTTAGGTTTTAAACAAGAAGAATATGAAAAGTATTTAAAGAAAGAAGGAACAAGATGAACCAAGAAATAATATTAAAAAAATGTAATCAATGTGGAGCATTAATTCAAGTACTAAAAAACTGTGATTGTAAAGATTGTGGCATTATGTGTTGTAATGAACCAATGGAAGAAGTCACATTAAATGATCAAGAAGCTTCCTTTGAAAAACATATTCCAAATTATCAAATAAAAGATAATAATCTAATGATAAAAGTTAATCATGTTATGGATCCTGATCACTATATAGAAATGATCATAGTTAAAACAGATACAGAAACATATATAAAAAACTTGAAACCAGAAGAAACTCCAGAACTAACTTACCCATTAAATGGAGTAACAACAATTTATTCTTATTGTAATAAACATGGTTTATGGAAAACAGAAGTAAAGAAAGGTGATAAAAATGGATAAAAAAATATTTAGAGATATTTCTTATGGAGTATATATTGTAACAACAAAAGATAGTGAAAAAAAGAATGTTGGTTGTGTAATTAATACCTTAACTCAAGTCACTTCAGCTGACCCTATCATTGCAATTAGTTTAAACAAAGAAAATTATACCAATAGTGCATTGAAATGGAATCGTAAATTCGCAATTTCTCTTGTTTCAGTAGATACCCCAAAAGAAGTAATTGGAACATTTGGATATCATTCATCTAAAGATATAGATAAATTTGAGAATGTAGATTATGAAATGATAGAAGACTTACCTATCGTAAAAGAAAATACTTGTGGCTATATTATTGCAGAATATATAGATTCAGTAGAATGTAATACGCATGATGTAATTATAGCTAAAGTTCTATCTACCAAAAAAGAATGTGACAATGAACCTATGACCTATAAGTATTATCATGAAAAACTAAAAGGCACTTCTCCTAAAAATGCACCTACTTATGAAGAACCACCAAAAGAAGAAACAAATACAGCATCATCTAAATATCGTTGCAAATTATGCGGTTATATCTATGATGACGCCAAAGAAAAAGTAAAATTTGAAGACTTACCAGACGATTGGAAATGTCCATTATGCGGAGCTCCAAAAAGCCAATTTGAAAAAATAAATTAAAAGAAGCTATCCAAAAAATAGTTTCTTTTTACATGAATTATCCTTTCACATTATTTTTTCTAAATTGAATTACAGGTTCTGTATCTATAGTATAAATGATAAGATTACCTTCTTCCTTCTCTATCTTTCTTGTTTGGATATCTAATAAATTTAAGCTATCTTTAAATAATATAACTTCTTGACACCCTTCTTCTCCCCGATTCATAAGTTTCAATAAATTTGGTTCTATCCCATTCAATTTATGGTACAAATAATCCTCATGATCTTTATAAGTGTGTACTAAAGAAACTGGAGCAACTAATAAAGAAGTTCCTTTCTTCAAATGGATAACATAAAGAATATTAATATCTTTCTGAAATAAAAAAGGTTCTGTATCCTCTATTTTAATAGAAGTAGAAATAATATTTCCTCTCGCTAGATTAGAAACATCTTCTAGATGTTCTAAGGAAACACCTCGATAAACAACTAAATCTTCCTGTAACATCATTTTATCTTTAGCCTGTAACAAAATCTGATACTCTCTTTTTAAATCATCAATTAATTGTAAAGGATTATCTAAATGAATTCCTTGAAAAATAGTATACTTAACCATCATATTCTCTTTTAAATCTACTATTTTTCTAAAATGCTCAATTTTATCTAAATGATAATTTAAATCAGGAATCCGTGAAGCAATTTCAGCTGCACTTAACTCTTCAAAATGATCTACACAAGTAATGGCATTCATAAAATCAAAAATCTTAGATTTATAAATTAAAATAGCTTTTTTTTCTTCATCATCTAAATGTTCATATTGTTTAACTAAATGATGATAAATATCTAATATATTTTGTTGCATTCGACTTCCCCTTCCTATAAATATTATACTACAAAAGATCAAGTCTTTCCAAATGAGTTGTCTCATATTCAATAATAATCTATTAGATAATTTTTAACAACTACTAAGTAATTTATGCTATCATGAAATAGAGCCTATGGAACTCTCGTAAGAAGTAAAGAGGTGTTTTTTTATTATGACAAAATATGTATTTGTAACAGGTGGAGTATGTTCCGGCTTAGGAAAAGGTATCACTGCATCATCCATTGCCTTATTATTAAAAGCCAAAGGCTATAAAGTATTTATGCAAAAATTTGATCCTTATATGAATGTTGATCCAGGAACAATGTCTCCCATTCAACATGGAGAAGTATTTGTAACTGCTGATGGCTGTGAAACAGACCTAGACTTAGGCCATTATGAAAGATTTATAGATGAAGAATTAAACTACACATCCAATATTACCAACGGAAAAATTTATTCTAGTGTCATTGAAAAAGAAAGAAAAGGGGACTTTTTAGGAGCAACCATCCAAATTGTTCCTCATATCTCTAACGAAATTAAAAATAAAATTTATGAAGCTGGCATCACAAGCAAAGCGGATATCGTAATAACCGAAATAGGAGGAACAGTAGGAGATATAGAATCTTCCGTCATGATGGAGTCTCTAAGACAATTTAGATTAGAACAGGGTAGAGAGAACAGTCTCTTTGTCCATACAACCCTAGTCCCATATCTATATGGATCCAATGAATTAAAAACCAAACCAACTCAAAACAGCATCATCGAATTAAGAAGATTAGGAATTCAACCAGATATCCTCGTAACCAGATCAAACATATCATTAACAGAATCTACAAAGAAGAAAATAGCCCTATTTGGAAGCATCCCAGAAGAAAATATCATCGAAGCCGTAGATGTTCAAAATATCTACCAAATCCCAATGAATTTTCATGATCAAAAAATAGAAGATATCATCTTAAAACAATTTAACTTAAAACTAAGTACTAGCAAATTAAAATATTGGAAAGACTTAATTCATACAGTAAATCATCTAACAAAAGAAATTGAAATCTCCCTAGTAGGAAAATATACAGAACTTCATGATGCCTATATCTCCGTAGTAGAATCTTTAAAACACGCCGGATATAAATACGAAACTAAAATAAACATTAACTGGGTCGACTCTGAGGCCTTAGAAAAAGAAGTAGATTTATCCAAAGTGTTTAAAAATTCCAAAGGAATTATTGTTCCAGGTGGATTTGGAAGTAGGGGAATAGAAGGAATGATTAAAGCAATCGAATATGCAAGAGTAAACGATATCCCTTATTTAGGACTATGCCTAGGCATGCAACTTGCAACCATTGAATTTGCCAGAAATGTCTGTGGAGTAAAAGATGCGAATTCCACTGAATTTAATGAACTATGCAAAGAACCCATCATTGATTTAATGTCTGACCAAAAATGTATCATTAATATGGGAGGAACCTTACGCTTAGGAAACTATGAATGTAGTCTAAAAGAAGGAACCAAAGCCCATGAATTCTATCACCAAGATAAAATCTTAGAGCGCCATCGTCATCGCTATGAATTTAACAATCAATATAAAGAATTGTTAGAAAACAATGGATTAGTATTCTCAGGAATTAACGAACCATCCAATTTAGTAGAAATCATTGAATTACCTACTCAAAAGTTCCATGTCGCCTGTCAATTCCATCCAGAATTTAAATCACGACCAACAAGACCCCATCCCTTATTTGATAACTTCATAAAAGCATCCATAAATAATGATAATCACTAAAATAGATATTTGAACCCAGAAATATCTATTTTCTTTTTCCAATTTTTTGGGGAAAACTTCCATTTTTAAAATTTGAAAATCAAACACCAACCAAAATAAAAAAATTGTCAAAAAAG
>JALEZJ010000190.1 GCA_022772985.1 Erysipelotrichaceae bacterium
TTCCAACCAGTCAAAGCTGTAAAAAAATAGATACAAATCCACAGTACTTAGATATTATAACTCCAAATAGTTATAATACAAATTATAAAGAAAGGAGTTTCTAATATATGTGAAAAAATCACATAATTAGATTATACGTGAAAAAATGATTAACTTTAATAAAATTCAATATAAAAGATTAGAATATGAAACGGAAAAAGAAAAAATTGAAAATCTAATTTCTAATTTAAAAAATAGTAATAGTTATTCTAGTGTTCTAAATTATTGTAAACAAATTATTTTTATTCAAAATGTTATTGAAGAAATGTGTGATTATGCAGATATAAGAAATATGAGAGATAGTAGTGATCAATTTTATATAGATGAAATCAATTATTGGAATAAATTTAAACCTAAATTTGATTTATTATTTATACCATTTTATTCCATCATAAATGATTCTCCTTATAAAGAAAAATTAAAAAAGGTGATGCCGGATAATTTTTTTAATAGTATTTCATATAAATTAAAAACTTCTTCTTTAGGTATTGTTGAGTTATTAGCACAAGAGAACATTCTCAAATCTAAATATCGAAAATTAAATCAAACTAAAATAAATTATGATGGCGAAGAAAAAAACATATCTTACATATCAGGCTTATTTTCTAATTCTAATAGAAGTATTAGAAAACAAGCTCATGATGATCTTAATGATTTTTATTATTCCAAACAAAAAGAATATGATGAAATTATGTTTGAGTTAATAAATATTAGAAATAAAATTGCTAAGAAATCGGAATTTAATCATTATGTAGAATATAGTTTATATGAATTAAAAAGATTTGGATATAATTATAATGATATCAAGAAATTTAGAGAAAATATAAAAAAATTTATTGTTCCTTTATGTAATACAATTTCTAATTGGAAAAAGGAAGAATTAGGAATAGATGAACTTCAGTATTATGATACTATTTATTTTACTAATATGCCAATAGCAATATTTACTGGAAAAGAATTATTAGATAAATTATCAGTAGCATTTGAACAAACCAATCGAGATTTATCTACTTTATATGCTGAAATGTTAAAAAATGAGTACATAGATTTAGAACAAAGAGAAAATGAAGTGAATTTTGCTATTACGAATTATTTAACGAAAAGTTGTATGCCTGTCATAACTGGTAATTTTAAAAATAATTATTTGGATATCAAAACAGTAACACATGAAATGGGTCATGCATTTCAAAAATATTGTGCTAGTAAAAAAGATAAAGGATTGATTGTTTCTTCAATACTGAAATATCCTACTTTTGAAATAGCTGAAATGTTTTCTTATGCGATGGAATTGATTATGATGGATCATATTGATTTTTTATTTACAGAAAATGATTATAATAAATATTGTTTTATGGAAATATATAATTTAGTAACTACATTACCTTATATTTGTTTAGTAGATGAATTTCAAGAAAAAGTATATTCCAAAGAAAATTTAAAAATGGAGGATATTCGAAAAATATGGTTAGATATCTCTAAAGAATATAAGTTAGATAAACTTTATGATGGACACATAAATTTATCATCTGGGGGATATTTTTACAGACAGTCGCATATTTATTTAAATCCTTTTTATTACATTGATTATGCTTTATCATATTTTGGTGCCTTCGCAATATGGGAGCATTGTTCTAGTAATTTGGATTTATTTAAAGAAATTGGTGCTGTTGCATCTTATTATCCTTTTGATTATATTATTCAAAAATATCATATGACAAATCCCTTTGATGAAAATTCAGTAAAAAAGATGGCTAAACATTTAGAAAATGAATTAAATAAAAGAAGAGTTAAAATGAAATAGCCAGGATAAATTCATAAACGTGGAAATAATAGATATTACTTATATAGTGTATTTATTATTTTTTCTATTTCATACTCAAAATCCATACTAATATTGAATCGAATTGAATTCATGCTTAA
>JALEZJ010000191.1 GCA_022772985.1 Erysipelotrichaceae bacterium
GTTATCCATCCTAGAAATGCCTAATAAAGATGAATGGATTGTCGAATTAGTAAGTGCTAGTTGGAAAAGTGACCCTAAAAAAATTACCGACGGAAAATTGCATATTCCACCTAACATGTGGTATATAGGAACCATCAACAATGATGACTCTACCTTCATGGTAACCGATAAAGTATATGACCGTGCAATGCCACTAGATATTAATGATAAAGGACAAGTCTTTGAACCAAAAGATGTTCCATCACAAGATATTAATTATACCTACTTAGATAAACTATTTACAGAAGCAATAGCAAATAACCCAATTAGTCAAGATACTCTAGATAAAATTGAAGTGATGGATAACTATGTAATTCAACACTTCCGTATTGCCTTTGGTAACCGTATCGTTGCTCATATGAAAAAATTTGTTCCTGTCTATGTTGCCTGCGGTGGCACCGAAGTAGATGGAGTCGATTATTTCCTTGCCAGAAAAGTCCTAAGAAAATTTGAACAATTAAATGTTTCTTATATCCGTGATGAAATAGATGGCTATATCGAATTTTTAGATAAAACATTCGGAAAAGGAAAAATGAAAGAATGTGAAGAATACTTACTAAGACTTAAAAAATTAGCATAGTCCAATAAGAAAAGAAAGGAGTTATCATGGAAGAATTAAAAGTAATTGATTTATACCAAAAAACACCAGATAAAACCTTAACAAAATTTAAAAATAGATCCTCTTCGACCTTGCAAGTTACAGCAGATTATGAAAAAGTTGATAGCGATACAGAATGGATTACCATTATGGAAGATACCATTCGTTATCTAGACAACATCCTAAGAAATCCTAATCGCTTCATTGTCAATGAAGAGGAAGTCATAAAAATTGAATTAGCAAGACGAGTAACCGTCGAAAGTATCAAACACTTATCCAGAAATACCAATCTAATTCAAGACTATGATAAAAAAACTGGGGATGTAAAACCTTCTAAAATTTTGAATATCAATAAAGAAGAAAGTTATAACACCTATGAAAATCGTTTCATTTATAGCCTTATTCAAAATATGAAAGGATTTATTGCTAGAAAAAAAGCCATGGGAATAAAAGAATCTTCCATGAAAAACAATAAAAAACTAGAATATCGCGCCAATGCCAAAGTAGGAGAAGAACAAGTCGATATCAATATGAGTCTAAATTCGAAATTAAATGCTATGGATGATGGTAAAAATGAAGATGGATTAACGATACCGGAAAGGATCGAGAAGTTAGAATTACAAATCTCTGACTTAACCAATAGTGAGGTTTATAAAACCCTAGCAAAACTTCATGTTGCCCTAGTAACTTCTCCTATCAAAAAAACAAATGTAATACTAAAAAATGTAAATTTCCAATATGCAGTAAAACTTTGGAATTACATGCAAGAAAACTTAGAAGATCATACAACAAATATCAAGAAAAATGAAAATTATCAAGATAATGGAGAATTAAAGAATTATATGGATGAGACCTTCTTACTAAATTACTTAGTAATGAATACCTTAAATAAAGAAAAACCTACTGAGGCTGAAAAACAAGAAATCAGTGAAAGACTAATCGGAAATGTCATTGAAAAATTAATTGACATTGATGCAACCATCAGTGAAGAACAATTAAAAAATATTGTCGCAAAACAATACAAAGTGATAAAATATAAACAAGTAACAAGTATTAAAAGAATTGAAGAATTATTTAATAAGAAAATTGATA
>JALEZJ010000015.1 GCA_022772985.1 Erysipelotrichaceae bacterium
ACATCAAAAGGCTTTGATTTAGAGAGAGGTTTACCAGTAGAAGAAACAGGAGCAAAACATTATAAAATAGAAGATTTAAAGAAAATAACAAACTTTGAAAATACTAAAAAAGTATTAAGTAATATCAAATTAGAGTTGCCAGATGTTCCAGAACTAGCAGATATAAGTAGGTTTTCAATAAAGAGAGATGAAAAGATTTTAGAAGAAATTATAAAACCAAAAGATGATATTATTAAAGAATTATACAACGATAATTTGGCTTTGCATAGAGAATTCTCAAAACAATCAAGAGTCATAAAAGAAGCAGAAAAATATCAAAAAGAAAGAGATACAATAATTGCTGATAACAAAGAATTAAATAATAAAGTTAAGGAATTAGAAAACGAATACAAAGAAAAAAGCACTACTATTGACTTAAAATTTGATAATAGAAAAAGAGAACTTGAAAAAGAATTTAAAGAAAAAACTTATGATATGGAATATGAGTACAAAAGTAAAGTTCGTAAATTAGAAAAAGAAAATAGCAAATTACACAGAATAATAGATAAATTTTATGAAACTATTGATAAATTTATACATTGGATTTGCGATAAATTTGATATGGGTGCAGAAGATAATTTAATTAGAGATTTTCAAAAAGAAACTAATACTTTTTTAGACCCTGAAAAACAAATTAAAAAAGAAGAAAGAGAAATGGAATGGGATTTAGAAAGGTAAAACTAAAAATAAATAATCCACCTATAAATTGAATAGGTGGATATAATAATAATTAAATTTTTCTAAGTTTTTTGTATCCAGTATATGATATAAACATTACTATAAATAATGCAAACAATACAATTAATATAGAATAACTAGAACCTGCTTGAGGCAAGTTACTATTTATAGTAGTGTCATCTTTTGGTGTTTCAGAATTAGTAGCTTTAGTATTCACAGTAATATTGCAAGTGGCTTTTTGAGAGCCATCGTTAGTTGAAACAGAAACAGTTGCTGAGCCAGCACTTTTGGCTGTTACTTTTCCGTTTTCAACAGTTACAACATTTGAATTAGTGCTAGACCAAACTACAGTCTTATCAGTTGCATTATCAGGTAAAATAGAGGCGGTAAGAGTCTCGCTATCTCCAACGAATAAAGATAAAGATGTTTTATTTAATGTTATTGAAGTTACTGGGATGTTTTCATTTTCGTTTTCGTTAGATAATACTTCAAAATTTAATCCATTTTGTGCCGCATAAGATTGAGTTGTAGAACCTTCATTTCCATATAAAACTAAATCTGCTGAACAATATTCAAATGCACTAGAACCATATTCTACATCATCAGAATGAACAATAACCTTTTTTAAATTTTGACATATTCTAAATGTTGAGCTTGGAACTTTTTTCACATTTTCAGGAATTGTAAATTCTGTAAATCCTGTTTCTTGAAACATAAAACCTGTAATTCCTAATTGTGTTATTTGTGATGGAATATTAATTTGTTTCAATTTAGTACAACCTATAAAAGTTTGATCACCTAAAGAGGCTAAAGTTTCTGGCAATTTAATACTTTCTAAATTAGTACAACCAACAAATGCAAAATCTCCAATAGTAGTAATTCCTTCACTAACTGTAACATTAGCTAAAACTTTACCATTTGTGCTATTTCTACTTTCATTAAAAGCATGATTAGATATTTTCTTAACTTCATATCCATCAATTGTGCTTGGAATGGTAATATTACTATTAGAACCTTTATATGAAGTTATAGTAGCATAATTATTAGAATCTAGTTCATATGTAAAGTCAGAACTAGTAGCATAAGATTTAATACCAAAAACTAAAGTAATAAATAAAAATAACAATATAATTCTACAAAAAAATATTTTTTTCATTATAAATCTCCACCATTTTTTATTTTACAATATTTTAATTTTAAATTCAATAAATTTGAAATTTTTTGCAAAAATATTTTAGAAAAATAGTAAATGTAATGTAATTTTTTATCTTTTTATGTTATACTTTATATAGTTGAAATTATTATAATGAAGGAGGTAAATGATGTTTTATATAATTATTGCTATAGTGCTCTTATTGACAGTTTATATTTTAGTGACATATAACAGTTTAATAAAATTAAACAACATTGTAAAAGAAGCT
>JALEZJ010000050.1 GCA_022772985.1 Erysipelotrichaceae bacterium
TGTTGGGAGTTCGATTCTCTCATCCCCTGCCATTTGGATGTTGCTCCAACTTTTGGAGTTAAATATATAGAAAACGCTTGATTTTAAACGGAAATTAGGCGTTTTTTTTTGATTTATAAAAAAATAAATGAAATATAAAAAGGTTACAAATTCTTGTTATTAAGGTGGACTATCAAAAATTATGTTATAATAAAATTATAAGGTTGTGATAATATGGATGATGCGAAAATGCTATATAATGAAGGAAAATTATTGGTTAGAGCAATGGATTGGCCACAATTAAAAAATGGGATTAATGGGTTAGAATATGATTGTACAACTTGGGCTAATGAATTTTGTATGTTAATGAATGAAGGACTATCAAGTGCTTCATCAACCCTTATAGTCCCTGATGTAGGAGTGTCTACATACAAAAATATTGGTTTTTTAATCAATTCTGATTTAGCTAATTGTTTTCATATTTCAAAATCGGATAGTGGTAGTAGTGGTGATATCAATAATGGAGACTTTTTTGCTAATAGGTCTGACTTTAAAACAATTATGGAATTGGCAAATTATATTAAAGTTAGTGATGACACAACTATGAATGAAGTAAATATAATTTCATCAATTGATTCTATTGTTGGTTTATTTATAAACCAATGTCCAAGGCAAGATGCATTGTTACAAAGAATTTATGTAATAAAAAAGTGCTTATTTAATATAACGGGTATCGATTATCCAATATATTTATATAATTCAAAAGAAGGAAAACTTAATAAAATAGAATTAACAAATGAATTGGAACAACAAATAATTCAAAAACTTAAAACTACACAAGTATTTTATTGGCCAGATGAATATGATGAGCCTATTATAGGTGACATAAAAGATATACATAAGTATACAAGATAATATATTTAATTTTAAAAATATAATAGAAAGGTGTAAAAATAAGAGTTGTAAATTTCCTATAAAATCCTGCCATTTAAATTTTACGATTTTTCTCTTTAGTTAAATGGGTAAATCGTTTTTTTATAATAAAAAGATTAAATATTTCAGAAATTACAAATTAAGAGAAAAAATAATTTGTAATTTTTTTCTCGAATCTTTATAAGATCATTTTTCAGGTTAAACAGAATTTAAGATAATTTTATATGAACGATAATACCAAAAATTATAAGCTGTTATAAGAAAAAAATTATTATGGCTTAATAACTATGAATTTGATGATTCTATCATAAATTTAATATACTGTTGGATTTATAATCTAGTTCAAAAAGATAGTAAAATATGTAAGAAAAAATGGTAAAAAGAAAACACTTGTTACAGATTAAGTGGGTAACAAGTCTTTATATTATTGAAATGAAGAACTTAAATATATATATTTTATTACTAAAAAGGGAAAAAATTATTTTACAGGAATAACACTATCTATAATATTAGTAATTTCTGTCCATTCTTCTTTGGTAGCTGGTTCTCCTAAGTAAGGATTTTCACTTGTAGGATCATAAATAGCCACATAGAATCTTAATTTTTTGGTTTGATCTAAAGTATTGTCTGTATAGATAACATAATTTTTATTCGTTTGATTACTTTTAAAAGTTAATATTACATTATATTCTACTTTCGTTCCATTTGAGAGAATCGTAGATATTTTTTTTAGATTATTCATTAGGCCACATCCTTTTCTTTGGTTAATTTTTTGATTAGTTGTTGACGTTCTGTGTTAATTTTACTTAATTCTGTAGTTGTTTTTGTTTCTTCTTGAATGAATTTTTGAATATCTACGGTTCTTTTTGTGGATAATTGATATGCTATGTTATTTAACTCTAATAATCTTGTATAATCTTCTTTGGAGATAATAATTTGACTAGTTTCTTTTTTTGATGGTTTGGTTGGGTCTATAATACTATTTAAAGTAATGGTTTGAGTATTTAAAATAGAAGATAAATCTAAATTAGTATTATTATTTAGATATAAGGTATAGATGTGTCCTTTTGGGATATTTGGATTATTTGGGATATAATAAGTCATGATTTGATTTGTCATAAAATTCCTCCTTACTTCTATTATTACCAAAATTTGCTTAATTATTTATTTTTTTTAATTTATGTGTTAGAATGGGTATGGAGGATTATAATGAAGAAGTTTTTTGTTATATTAGTATGTGTTATTGGTTTGGTTGGATGTTCTAATCAAGAAAATAAAGCAGATGGGATCATTGATTATGTAGAAGCTAAAGAAAAAATAATTAATAATGGAGCAATTTTGATAGATGTAAGAACTGAAGAGGAATTTAATGAAGATCATATTGATGGGTCTTTACTGCTTCCATTAGATACCATTAATGAGACTAGTGTTTCTGATGTAGTTGATAGTAAGGATACACCTATTATTGTTTACTGTAGAAGTGGTAATCGTAGTCATCAAGCTTATGAAAAATTAAAAGAATTTGGGTATAATGAAGTTTATGATCTAGGAGCTATTACTAATTGGAAAGAATAATTATCCGCATTTTTGTGGATTTTTTTAGTTAAAAATACTTATTTTGAATGATTCTAATATTATAAATTTCTATCATAGTTTATTTTTATAATCATTTATGTTAATATAATAAGTATTACTTTTAGAAAAGAGGTTTATTTATGAAGAAAGATGATACAAGAGAAGTTGTTTATCAAGAAAAACAAGATAGAATGATTTATAATCGAGAAGAGAAAATTAGAAAATTAGAGAAAGAAAAGAAGCTACTTTTAAAAGAATATGATAAAAAGATCCAAGCATTAGAAACAGAGAAAGAAAATATTAGGAAGGCTAGTTATCTTGATAAAGATATTAGTTTTCAAGTAATTGCTTATTTGGTTAGTCAAATTGAGAAAGTATCTTATCATTATGTAGAAAGCAAAATTACTCTTTATCAAACCGTTTTTCATCGTAATTTGACTTATGCTAGTCCAGTTGCGTATAAACTTGCTTATTTAGTTCAAGATGGAAAAGAAACTCTTGCTTATGAGGAAATAAATAAACGGTTTCAAATAAAAATAAACGATATGGATTATTATGCAGGTTCTAAACAATTAGAAAATCCATCCGAACATTATATTCAACTTGCTTATTTTAAGGATAAAGATGAAGATAAGATTCGTTATCGATATCAGAATTCTATTTGGATTAGTAGTAATAGATTAGGTTGGTATGGGTTTGATTCTTGTATTTGTGATAAGAGATATTCTTATATTGTTGATTTTATGGATGAAGTTGTTCATTATCGATTGGATCAGGAAGATTTTAATATTAGTTTAGAAGAAATGATGATGTTAGCAGATAGTTTTATTCAAAATTACAAGGAGTGTAAATCAAGTAAAGTTTTAACTCTGCAAAAAAAGTAGCATTTTCTGGAAGATTATTTTAGATAGGTTATATAGATAAAAAGATACAGAATATTTTGATTGATTGTTGTTTTTGTATCTTTTATTTTAGATATGAATTATTTATTTTTATTTGATATCATTAGATCTGTTAAATACTGTCAATCATTTTATAATATATTTTTAAAATGGCGGTTTATATTATGAATATTGCAAAGAGAAAAACTGAATTTGGATATGCTTTTGATATTGTTACGGATGAAGGATGTTTTATTATAGAATATCGAGGAAACTTAGATTTATATTTTAGATGTCAATATCAGGGAAGTATTTTAAAATGTGAAGATAAATTAGATTTCTATATTACAAAAGAAAATTATTATTTATATTCTTTATTTGATACTTTATATAATAGAGTTAAAAATTATGAGATATTTTCTAATGATCAGAATGAGAAGAGCCATAATGAATTTTGGTTAGAGGAAGATGTGGATACCAATCAAAGGATTCGGGAAAGGGATACATATAATCCTAGGAGATTATTTCAAAATAATTGTATTAAATGGCATAGTGACGATTATAACTATGAAGATGCTAGCGTGTTAGAAATTGGCAAGTTAGAAGATATGTATCAAATAACTTTTCATAAAGGAAAAGAATGGGGAGATTTCTTTACTTACGCTGTTAGGATTAGTAATAATGGTAGTAGATATGGATATTTTTGTATGGTGTTTATGGATCTTTATCATGCTCTTTATCATTATGATGAGGAGTATCATCAGATTCATATGGAAGAATATTTGTATCAGAAAAAAAGGGTTAAAAAGAAAGAGACTATATAAGTATTTTACTTTTATAATCTCTTTTTCGTTTTTAAATTTTTTATAATATATGATTGGTACTATATATCTTGCACTGAACCCTTTTTATTTTTCGAAGGCTGTAAATGATAACATTAATCCACCAGTAGTATTGGCTTGGTCGTCAGCATATCCATACTCACCAAATGTAAATACCACTAAGAATGGTACATCTCCAGCTTCTTTCTTTAATTGTTCATATACT
>JALEZJ010000062.1 GCA_022772985.1 Erysipelotrichaceae bacterium
AGTATATCATAACCTAGATATGAAAAGCAATCCTATCTTCTAATTTTAATTGGTAGTTAATACTTGTCAAATTATGTCGGAGATGGTATAATCAGAATAGTTATGATTAGAAATAGAGAGTGTGTAGTATGAAGAAAAAAAGAAAAATTAATGTGCAAAAAATCTTTAGTTTTGCTAGTTTTATATTTATTATTGTATGTATTTTATGGTATGGAGGACGATTTATTTATTTTTATCAGAGTAGTAAAAAAGCGATTACAGAAGAAGCAAATACAATTGCTAGAACTTTGAAAACACAAAACCATGATCAAGAAACCGGGTTTTTAACACTTTTTAATTATAAAATTCCAGTCAGGTATTGAAAATACTGATTTTTTTTGTCAATTTTTTATTATTTTTCTTGCGTAAGTTCTTCGTAAGGTGTATAATTGAATTATAAGGTAGTTGATTAATATGCGTATCAATAAAACTAAATCTAAAAATTATGAACATTATTCCATCATACAAGATATTACTAAAAATGGCAAAAGAACAACTCGAGTATATGAAAATATTGGTAATTATGAAAAATTAAAATTGCGTGCAGGCGATAAAGATCCCTTCATATGGTTAAATGAATATGTTGAAAAATTAAATAAAGAGAATAAGAATAAAAAATTACCAGTAATAATCAAAAAATATGAAAATAAATTGATTGAATTAGATAAAATTAACTCATATAACATAGGTTATTTATTTCTTCAAAAAATTTATTACAACTTAAAATTAAATTACATATGTGAAGAAATTACAAATAAATACCAATTTAAATTTGACTTTAATTCTATATTATCAACATTAATTTACTCAAGAATAATATACCCTAGTTCTAAATTGAAAACACTTGAATTATCAAAAAAATTTATTGAACAGCCTAATTTTGAATATCAACACATAAGCAGAGCATTAGAAATAATAGCTAAAGAAATGGATTTTATTCAATCTGAAGTTTATAAAAATAGTGAAAAATTTGCCCAAAGAAATAATAAAATTTTATATTATGATTGTACTAATTTCTTTTTTGAAATTGAAGAAGAAGATGGTCTTAAACAATATGGGAAATCAAAAGAAAACAGACCAAATCCAATTGTTCAAATGGGATTGTTTATGGATGGAGATGGACTACCACTTGCTTTTGATATAACTTCTGGAAATACTAATGAACAAAAGACTTTAAAACCCTTAGAACAGAAAATTATTAAAGACTTTGAAACATCAAAGTTTGTTGTTTGTACTGATGCTGGTCTTGCATCAAATGCAAATAAAAAATTTAATAATATTAATTCAAGAAGTTTTATTACAACACAGTCAATAAAAAAACTAAAGGGTCATTTAAAAGATTGGTGTCTCGATTTAACAAAAGGTTGGAAATTATTTGGAAGTGATAAAAAATACAATATTTCAAAATTAAGAGAAGATGAAAAATTAATCGAGAGATATAAAGATAAAACTTTTTATAAAGAAAGATGGATTAACGAAGATGGACTTGAACAAAGACTAATTGTCACCTATTCTGTTAAATATCAAGAATATCAAAAAAACATTAGAGAAAAACAACTAGATAGAGCAAGAAAACTTATAGAAACGAATCCTAAAAAAATTGGAAAGGCAAAACAAAACGATTTCAAACGTTTTATTGAAACAACAGTTACAACTCCTCAAGGAGAAGTTGCAGAAGAAAAACATTACAATATTAACGAAGAAAAAATTATTGAAGAATCAAAATATGATGGTCTATATGCTGTATGTACCAATTTAGAAGATGATGTAAATTCCATTATAAAAACAAATCATAATAGATGGGAAATAGAAGAAAGTTTTAGAATTATGAAAAGTGAGTTTAAATCTAGACCCGTCTATTTATCGAGAGATGACAGAATTAAAGCACACTTTGTAACCTGCTTTTTAGCATTATTAGTATTTAGATATCTAGAAAAAAAATTAAATAATGAGTATACAGCATATGAAATAATAGACACCCTAAAGAACATGAATCTAAAATTAGAAAATGACGGATATTATAGTCCAATTTATACACGAACAAGCTTAACTGATAAACTACATGATGAATACCATTTTAGAACTGATTATGAAATACTAAGTGAAAAAAATTTAAAAAAAATTTTTTCATCAACAAAAAAATAGAAAACTTACGCATTTTTTTGGACATCAAAAAACTCTCTAAAGCCTTATAAAATAAGACTTAGGGAGTTTTTAACCTCTAAAAAGTGTTAAAGATGAGAGTATATCATAACCTAGATATGAAAAGCAATCCTATCTTCTAATTTTAATTGGTAGTTAATACTTGTCAAATTATGTCGGAGATGGTATAATCAGAATAGTTATGATTAGAAATAGAGAGTGTGTAGTATGAAGAAAAAAA
>JALEZJ010000072.1 GCA_022772985.1 Erysipelotrichaceae bacterium
CTTTTAATTTTCTTTTCTCTTAACATACGATATGCAAGAGTATTACTAATACCACCTAACATTTTTCTCATTTGCACAAGATTAACAATGTCTGGGTAGTCTGTAAACATTAAAGTATAGGTTTCTTTCATGTCAGCCATAGTTTTGTACCTCCTTTCTCGTCACAATAAGCTTCAAAGTAAAGTTCTTTTCAAGAACTTTTATCTTTTCGCTTTTGTTCCTCTTTTCCAAAAACTTCGACTAAAGTCTGCTGTTTTTGGAATCCTTATATAAAAAAAGACCTATCAAGTAATAGGACTAATTAAATACTATAACAATACTTTTTCTTGTATTTCTGTGTTGGTATTTTTATATTCATATTTATTGATTTAGGAACATCTGAGCCAACTTTTAGTTTTCTATCTATAACTAAATTACCCTTACTATTTCTGTGATATGCACTAGGATTCCATTTTCTATATGCTAAATCGCTTATTTCTGTAGTATAAGATAGTTCTTTACTTGCTTCAATATGTTGTTGCTTAACAAATTCATACAACTCTTTATCAGCTTCATTTTGTCTTTTTTTTCTAATCCATTCTCGTTTAGCAATTTTACGATTTTCTTTACTAATATTAGTTCTATATTCTTTTTCTTGAAAATATCTCGAATCAGACTTAACAACTTTAGTAATATAAGATGGATTAACATTTAATTCTTTTGCAATAATAGTAGGTTTTGTATGTTCATTATAATATCTATCTAATATATAATTCTTGTTATCTATGCTAATCACAACCTTTCAATTAATTCGGTAAAATTTTTGTCTACATATTTTTTATAAAGTTGTAGCTATTGACATTTTATATTAATTATTGTAATATATTATTATATTTCAATTATTAATATTTGATATTATTATAAAGTAATAATTGTAATATGTCAATATATTACTTAAAAAAATTTTTTAAAAAAATTTGAGGAGATGTAAATTATGGAATTTAATTTTAAAAGTAGTAGTCCATATTCATATATGAGATATGGTGGCTATCAAGGGAAATTTAAGGGAACAGAATATTATCTTGTGCCAAATCCTGAAGCATCAATGAATATTAGAGATGTATATGATATGTTTAGTAAAATAGATAGCGCGCTTGTTGATTTATTAAATATGGGAAAGGTTTGTTCAGATCTTGATAATGAGCCAACTAAATTTACATTTGCTACTACATTTGCAGAAAGATATGGATTATTAGGTTTTATGGTTGAAGCACCAACTAGTAAAGACTTTTTATTAAATGATGAAATAACCTTAAAAGAAGATAATTTTATTAGTAAAAATCGTACTATTAAGGCTAAAGATTATTTTGAATTATTCTTTCCATTTGCGACTAACGATGAAATGAGTTATACAGTAACAAACGGTAAGGTAAAAATAGAAACAAATTCAGACCTGCAAAAAATGTTAAGTCGTTCATCAATTGAAAATCAGTTAATTTACTCTAGTTTTTATTGTGAAAAAATTGACTGGATTGTAGACTATGCAAAAAAGATGTATAACATATTTAAAAAAGCAATGGATTTAAAAAATGAGAATATATATGATTTTGATGAATATGTAGCAAAGGAAACTATACATAACTATTATTTCTCTGGAATACCATTTAGAATTAATACATATGGGAACACTCCTGAAATTGCTTGGCAACCAAATTCATTGAAACAAGCATTAGATATGGCTTTTGGTTTTATGCTTTGCAGTGAACAAAATCCAATAAAGATTTGTAAACATTGTGGTAAAGTATTTTATGCTAAAAATCCAAAAGCTGAATATGATACTAGTCAATGTAGAAATCAAGCAAATGTATATAAAAGTAGAAATAAAAATAAAGATGAAAAAAAATAATTGTAAAAATTTTGAAATATTGAGAAATTTTACCGAAATTCTTGACATTTACATAAAATCGTACTATAATATACTTATGTAGTGCAAAAGCACTATAAATACATGAAAGGAGGACACTATTATGTCATGGAAAGACAGCCAAGACTTCCGCAATGATTATCCTGGTGGATATTCTAAAAACGGAGACGTCTATGACGGAAATGACAATCGTGTAGGCTATGTTACTGGCGATGGCGATTATCGTATCAATAACGATAGCTCCAACGATGGTCAGCTCTATCACAACAAAGACTAAGCAGTGCCCAGTTTCCTATTAGGGAACACAATCCAAGGGAGGTCTGGAAAGTTTCCAGACCTCTTTCTAAAAAAAGAGAGGAATAAAATTATGAACAACATTATAGAATTAGATAATAGCTATTATATAGAAATACTTAATAGAAATAATGAAATACCTGTTAATACTGTAGATATATGTCATCTAAGTTTAATAAAAGTGTTAAAAAGCAAAAATATAGTATTAAGAATAGATTTTGATAAATTTAATATAAGGGATTATAAAAGAATACTAAAAAATTTATTACGAGTAAAAAACGTGGCAAAGATCATAAACAAAGAATTTGGAATAACAGAAAAAGAAAAAAAAATAATTGCATATGCAACCAATTTTAATGAAAGTAATCTAAAACATAAAGACTTTATTTCTGGAATTAATGCTATATTTTATAAAACAAGATATGAAAGATATAATTATATATATGATACAGTATGTAATTATCTGGATGGTTATTTTTATGGGAAGAATCTATGTGATTTCAAAAATAATAAATGTGGAGAAAAAAGAAACACATCATCTACTACAGGATGTTGTCATCATTTTAAACATAAAGCATTGGGTCCATTTTCAAAATTAGTTTTATGTGAATATTTAAATAAAGAAAGCTATACTTGTGATGCTAAATGTCTCCCATGTAAATTATTTACTTGTGATTATCTAGAAAATAAAGGTATTAAATTTAAAATAAAAGATATTTTATTATTAGATGTTTTTTTTAATCCAATACAAAAATATTTTATAAAATATATGGTTTTTACTCCAAAAGATAAAATTCTAAAAAGATTAATGAAATTGTAATTTACTTATATGTAATAGTTATATTAAAATGAAAAAATCTCTACAAAGAATAGTAGAGATTTTTATATGATTATAACTCTAAATCCCATTCTTTTTCTATTTCTTCTTTTTTTATTTGTAGTTCTGGATCAAGAGAAATATTAGTGTCTTTCTCAAAATTATTAACAAGTTCTTTTGAATCGCCTAAACTAAATTTTTGACAAATCCATTCTATAAATTTATCAATAGCAAAATAAAATTTATCTATAATTTTATGAAGATGATTATTTTCTTTTTCTAATTTATGATATTTTCCTTTATATTCATATTCTAAATTAAAAGTTCTTTCTTCAAATTCTTCCTCTAACTCTCTTTTTCTATTTCTAAAATCAAAATCAAGATTATTGTTTTTTAGTTTATATTCGTGTTCTAAATGTTTTACAGTATTGTGTAATTCTTCATTATCAGCAAGAATTTTATCTCGTTCTTTTTGATATTTTTCAGCTTCATCAATAACCTTTGATTGTTTTGATAGTTCTTTATGCAGTGATAAATTATCTTTGTATAATTCCTTAATTAAATAATCTTTAGGTCTTATAATTTCTTCTAGTATTTTTTCATCTCTTTTCTTTGATAACCTATTTACTTTAATATCGTTAATATTTGGAGTATCTGGTAACTCTAATTTCATTTTGCTTAAAATCTTCTTGGTATTTTCATAATTTGTAATTTTCTTATATTCTTCAACTGTATAATGTTTTCTGTCAGTGTCTTCAACAAACATACCTCTTTCTAAATCAAAACCTTTTGATTTTACATGATTAAAGTAGGCATCTTGTAATTTTCTATAACTATCTCTACCTTTCCAAAAATCTCTTGCACAAATTTTATCAATGTCGTTTCCATCTTTGTCTTTTGTATGAACAACAGGAACAAACATTAAGTGCATATGTGGTACACCTTCATCTAAATGTACTACTGCTGATATTGTATTTTTTTCTCCTAGATTTTTATAATTGCAAATAAATTTATAACA
>JALEZJ010000188.1 GCA_022772985.1 Erysipelotrichaceae bacterium
TTTTTTTCTTCATACTACACACTCTCTATTTCTAATCATAACTATTCTGATTATACCATCTCCGACATAATTTGACAAGTATTAACTACCAATTAAAATTAGAAGATAGGATTGCTTTTCATATCTAGGTTATGATATACTGAAGGCAAATAAAAAGTAGGAAAAAATTTTTTCTAGAAAGGATAAACAATGAAGAAGTTATTATCAGTAGTAGTAGGTTGCTACAATGAAGAAGAAGCACTACCTTATTTTTATAAAGAAATTTGTGAAATAGCTAAGAAAATGAAAGAATTAAATTTTGAATTTATTTTTATTAATGATGGAAGTAAGGATAAAACATGAGAAGTATTAAAGGAGTTTCATGAGAAAGATAAAAGAGTACGATATATTTCATTTTCAAGAAATTTTGGAAAAGAAGCCGCGATGTATGCTGGATTAGAACATAGCAAAGGAGACTATATCACCATTATGGATGCCGATCTACAAGATCCCCCTTATCTTTTAGAAGAGATGTATTATGGAATAAAGGAAGAAGGGTATGATTGTGTAGGTACTAGAAGAGTAACCAGAAAGGGAGAACCACCGATTCGTAGTTTTTTTGCTAGAATGTTCTATCGATTAATCAATAAAATGAGTAAAGTGGAATTAGTAGATGGAGCGAGAGACTACCGATTAATGACAAGACAAATGGTAGATGCGATTCTTACCATGAAAGAATATAAAAGATTCTCCAAAGGTCTATTTAGTTTTGTCGGATTTAAAACAAAATGGTTAGAATATGAAAATGTAGAACGTGTTGCTGGAAAAACCACTTGGAGTTTTTGGAAATTATTTATTTATGCAATCGATGGAATTACTGCTTTTTCAACGGTTCCTTTAGTAGCGTCTGCTGCCATAGGAATTCTATTTTGTTTCATTTCTTTCATTATGATTTTAATTATTATTGCAAAAACATTATTATATGGGGATCCAGTAAGTGGATGGCCAAGTCTTGTGTGTATTATCTTTATGGTAAGTGGCATTCAACTATTTTGTATGGGAATTATGGGTCAATACCTATCCAATACTTACCTAGAAACAAAAAAAAGACCAATCTATATTATAAAGGAGAGAAGCGATGAAAACGAAACATAAACCTAAAAAAATTTTTATCTATTTCATAATTTTTCTAATTTGCGGTTGTAGTATCCAAAATAAAAAAGAAGAACCTAAAAAGCAAGAAACAGTACAAAAAGATGAAGAAAAGAATTTTGTAGAGCCTTATGTAGATGACAATCCAATTGAGTTAGGATTATATGTAAATCAAAATGGAACTAGAACATTGATTTCCTCTTATGATAGTGACCTAACTCTCTATACAGACATTATATCCTTAGAGGTTTATTACACAAAAGATACAACATTAATATCAGGAAGCCAAAAGAATATTTGGCAAGAATATTATCAAAAATATTCTAATATTGATACTTATAAAATAGGATATCATATTCATTTTAAAGCAAGTGACTTAGAAGTAGATAAAACAATATTAAACCCAAGCAATGTTGAAAGTTTCTTTGATTATATTCAAATATATTTATATGATGATATTCATCAAGATAGTAATTGGTATGATCATATTAGTCAAGATGAGGTAACAGAAGAAACAAGGTTTACTTCAATCAAATTAACAGCTAGCACCAAGATAGAAGAAATCACCTCACCAATTACTATTACAGCTTTTACTTATGATAGTGATGATTTTAATGATGAGGGAACCTATCGTGGCAAAAGTAGCTATCAAGTGATTATCAATCGTAAATAAAAAAATCATAATAGTTGATAACTAAAAAGCAATCTCTAACAAACCTTAAATTACTATTCAACTAGTTTCAACCAAAAGACTAATGAAGTATTTTCACGTTGAATTAAAAACTAAACGCACGTGAAGTTGAGAAAAGCATAAATTCTTTGAATTTAAGCTTTTTTCAACTTGAAAAAGATTGATTTATGATAAAAAATATAGTAAATTTATATTATCTTTAAGTTTATTTATAAATT
>JALEZJ010000203.1 GCA_022772985.1 Erysipelotrichaceae bacterium
TGTTGCATATAAATCGTCATAACCTACTGTTTTATATTGGTTTCCATTATCATCATAGCCAATGAATACATAACCACATACTTTGAATTCTTCATATTCTACATAAGAATGAATATTAAATTCAAAACTATGACTACCACCTGCACTAATAGGATTGGTTCCATACCACTGATTGATTTGGTTAGCATGAAAGACGCCGTTTATTTCCTCAACTGTTGTTCCTGACCAATTGGAATCAAAAATAGCTTCGGTTGTGATTAGATAGAAATCCCATTTGGTAATATTAGCAGATTCGCCATTATTGATCGTTACTTTTAGAGTTTCACTGGACTTGATATTTGAAGCACCTGTTTGATTAATGGTACTAGTTGTAAATGTTGTGGTAGCACTTACATTACTAGTTGTTAAATTGTTCGTTATATTTTTGATATTACTAGTTGTTACATTTCCACTGGTATTGGATCCTCCAAAAGTATTTTTCACATATCCTTTATTTAGATTGACATGTGTAGTTTCTACTCCGGCCTTACTTCCACCACCAAAGAGATTATCTACTTTTCCATAGATCAAATTTACATTAGAGGCAGTAGTAGATGCTTGTAAGCCACCACCATAAACATTATTGATAATTCCTCCGGTTATGGTTACATTTGAGGTTGTTGTTGTTCCTCCTAAGTTATTTCCACCATAGATATTTGTAGCGATACCATCAAAGACATTGACATAACTGGTTTTAACTGTTCCTGCTGAGTCTGATCCGCCAAATAAGTTGGTTACTTGGGCATTCAGAGTAATATTAGTAGAATCGGTTACGTCAGTTTGTTCTCCTCCACCATAGGCATTTTCAATAGTGCCTCCATTAATAGTAACATTGGTTGTTGCAGTTGTTCCACCGATATTGTTACCGCCAAAGATATTGGTAGCAGTTCCACTATTTGCTATGACATTACTTGTTGTAACATCACCACTGGCATTAGATCCGCCAAAGACATTTGTTGCAGTTGCACCATCTAATAAAACATTACTTGTAGTTACCTTAGCATTATTACCGCCTCCAAAAGCATTTTCAATGGTACCTCCTAATAGATTGATATAAGGTGATTCTACTTCGGTTTGGTTTCCACCAGCGTAAGCATTTTGTACTTCTCCTCCGTCTATATTTACAGTAACACTTCCATTTGGAGTTCCTTTTAAATCATTTCCACCAAAGACATTTTCGATGATACCTCCATGAATAGCGACAGTAACATTTCCTTCTACATAAGGAGTATAGGTATTATTTCCTTCTCCTCCCCCAAAAACATTTTTGATGGTTCCAGAGTTTATAACAACATTGGTATTGCTAGAAGATACATTTGTAGTCTGGGTACTTCCATTGACGGTACCAAAAGCACTTCCTCCATAGACAGAAGTATTGATATTTAATAAATTATTTTCTTGATTTATTTCACCTATATTTACTTGGACAGCACCGGTTACAAAAGTTCCAGGTTCATTGTTACTAGCATATCCTCCTTCTCCACCACCATAAACTGATGTTTGAA
>JALEZJ010000145.1 GCA_022772985.1 Erysipelotrichaceae bacterium
ATGGAGTCTCTAAGACAATTTAGATTAGAACAGGGTAGAGAGAACAGTCTCTTTGTCCATACAACCCTAGTTCCATATCTATATGGATCCAATGAGTTAAAAACCAAACCAACTCAAAACAGCATCATAGAATTAAGAAGATTAGGAATTCAACCAGATATTGTCGTAACCAGATCAAACATATCATTAACAGAATCTACAAAGAAGAAAATAGCCCTATTTGGAAGCATCCCAGAAGAAAACATTATCGAAGCCGTAGATGTTCAAAATATCTACCAAATCCCAATGAATTTTCATGATCAAAAAATAGAAGATATCATCTTAAAACAATTTAACTTAAAACTAACCACTAGCAAATTAAAATACTGGAAAGACTTAATTCATACAGTAAATCATCTAACAAAAGAAATCGAAATCTCCCTAGTAGGAAAATATACAGAACTTCATGATGCCTACATATCCGTAGTAGAATCTTTAAAACATGCCGGATATAAATATGAAACAAAAATAAACATCAACTGGGTCGATTCTGAGGCCTTAGAAAAAGAAGTAGATTTATCCAAAGTATTTAAAAATTCCAAAGGAATTATTGTTCCAGGTGGATTTGGAAGTAGGGGAATAGAAGGGATGATTAAAGCAATCGAATATGCTAGAGTAAACGATATTCCTTATTTAGGACTATGCCTTGGAATGCAACTTGCGACCATTGAATTTGCCAGAAATGTCTGTGGAATAAAAGACGCGAATTCCACTGAATTTAATGAACTTTGCAAAGAACCTATCATCGATTTAATGTCTGACCAAAAATGTATCATTAATATGGGAGGAACTTTACGCCTAGGAAATTATGAATGTAGCCTAAAAGAAGGAACCAAAGCCCATGAATTCTATCACCAAGATAAAATCTTAGAGCGCCATCGTCATCGTTATGAATTTAACAATCAATATAAAGAATTATTAGAAAATAATGGATTAGTATTCTCAGGAATCAACGAACCATCCAACTTAGTAGAAATCATTGAATTACCTACTCAAAAATTCCATGTCGCCTGTCAATTCCATCCAGAATTTAAATCACGACCAACAAGACCCCATCCCTTATTTGATAACTTCATAAAAGCATCCATAAATAATAATAACCACTAAAATAGATATTTGAAACCAGAAATATCTATTTTCTTTTTCCACTTTTTTGGGGAAAACTTCCATTTTTAAATTTTGAAAATCAAACACCAACCAAAATAAAAAAATTGTCAAAAAAGAGTTGAGAAAATAAAATTCTTGTGCTAGAATAAAAAACGCTTATAGAAATTCAAACAAATTATCACAAAAAGAGGAAAAAAATACTCTAAATAAGAAAGAAAGAGAGTAGAAACTGGGAGTAAATAGATTGAAAATAAACAGAATGGGAGTAGAAAAAAATGAATGAGAGTGATGTACTAAAAGTTGAACAAAGCATAGACATAAAATTATTATTAAAAAAAATAAAAAGAAAATTTTACTTAGCGACCAAAAGAATATTTGACATAATTGCATCAAGTATTAGCCTAATTTTATTATCCCCAATCTTTCTAATTATCGTAATCCTAATCAAAAAAGAAGATAAAGGAAAAGCCTTGTTTGTTCAAGAAAGAATTGGAAAGGATGGAAAAGCATTTCATTTATATAAATTCAGAAGTATGGTTCACAATGCCGATGAAGTTTTAGAAGAAATGCTAAAAGATCCAAAAATCAAAAAACAGTATAAGAAAAGCATGAAGTTTGAACATGATCCAAGAGTAACTAAAATAGGCAACTTTATTAGAAAAACTTCATTAGATGAATTACCTCAATTACTAAATGTGTTAAAAGGAAATATGTCTTTAATTGGAAATAGACCCTATTTACCAAGAGAAAAAGAAGATATGGGAGAATACTATTCCGAGATTATTAAAACAAAACCTGGAATTACAGGATATTGGCAAGTAAACGGTAGAAGCCAAACTACCTTTCAAGAACGTTGCAAATTAGAAAGTTATTATTCTAGCCATATGAACCTTCTATTAGATATCAAAATTTTCTTTCTAACTTTCTACGTTGTACTAAAAGGAAAAGGTGCAGAATAATGTCTTCTAAAAAGTATCCAATCAGAATTGCCCATATCGTAGGAAAATGGGTAGGTGGTGGAGTAGAAGCCGTTATCATGAATTACTATAAAAATATAGATAGAAGCAAAATCCAATTTGATTTTTTAATAGATAATGACTCTACGAATATCCCTTACCAAGAAATAGAACAACTAGGAGGAAAAGTAATCTTAATACCCCCTTACCAAAAACTACTTTCCTATCAAAAAGAATTAAAAAAAGTATTAAAAGAAGGAAATTACAAAATTGTTCATTCCCATATCAATACCTTATCTATCTTTCCTCTTCGAGTAGCCAAACAAGCAAATATTCCCATTAGAATTGCCCATAGTCATTCCACTACCAATAAAAAAGAAAAAGCCAAAAATTTAATGAAACAAACCCTAAGACCATTTTCCAAACGATATGCAACAGATTATTTTTGTTGTAGTGAATTAGCAGGAAGATGGTTATTTGGAAATAAAGAATATAATCAAAATCATGTCTTTCTACTAAACAATGCCATTGATATATCAAAGTTTCAATACAATAAAACAATAAGAAATCAAAAAAGAAAACAATTAAACATAGGAGAAAACACTCTTGTAATTGGCCATATTGGCCGATTTGTAAAACAAAAAAATCATGAATTCTTAATTGATATCTTCCAAGAAATTCATAATCAAAGGAAAGATTCTATTCTTTTATTAATAGGTCAAGGACCTTTATTAGAACCAATCAAAGAAAAAGTAAAGAACTTAAATTTAACAAACTCTGTATTATTCCTAGGCCAAAGAAATGACGCTAATGAATTATATCAAGCAATGGATGTCTTTTTATTACCAAGTCTTTATGAAGGCTTACCAGTAGTAGGAGTAGAAGCCCAAGCTGCAAGTCTATTATGTATCTTATCTGCCTCTATGACCAAAGAAACCAAAGTATTAGATACAACTGAATTTATTTCCTTAGAAGAAAGTCCTACAACCTGGGCTACTCATTTATTAAATAGTTATCATAATTTTAAAAGAACCAGTAATCAACAAGAAATCCAACAAAATGGTTTTGATATTACTAAAGAAGCAAAAAAATTAGAAAGAAAATATATAGAGTTAAATAAAAGGTGAGTAAGTTATGAAAAAAAAGATCGGATTAGTTACATGTTATTTTAAACATAATTACGGTAGTATGTTACAAGCATATGCTACTCAAAAAATACTAGATGATAATCATATTCCAAATGAAACAATTAATATAGATGGAAATATAGATTTTAAAAAAGGAAAAAGAAAATATTATCTCTCTCAAATATTAAATTTTACATTTATCCATTCCAAATTAGGGATGATAAAATTAAAACTAGATAAAAAGATAAACAAAGAATTAGGGAAAAATATTCAAATAAGAGATAAAAAATATGAAGAATTTAAACAAAACTTTCATTTAACCAAAGAATATCACACTTATCAAGAACTAACCAATTTATGTAATAAAAGATATAGTGATGTTATCGTAGGAAGTGATCAATTATGGTTACCTGTCAATGTAGTAGCCGATTATTACACCCTAAACTTTGTACCAGATAAAATAAACAAAATATCTTATGCAACAAGTTTTGGAGTATCTTCTATTCCCAAAAAATACTTAACAAGATATCGTACTTTTTTAAATAGAATCAATCATCTATCAGTAAGAGAAGAATCAGGAGTAAAGTTAGTAAAAGAACTTTGTAATAACCCAGTAGAACTAGTCTGTGATCCAACTCTTTTATTAACTAATGAGGAATGGAATAGTATTGTACCAAAGAAAAGAATTATCCAAGAAAAATATATTTTATGTTATTTTCTAGGAAACAGTATTGAATATCGTAAATTTGCTGAAAAATTAAGAGAACAGACTGGTTATAAAATTGTTAGTTTAAATCATGCTGATGAATATGTAAAATATAGTGATATCTTTGCTGATATCATTCCTTATGATATCGGCCCTAGTGAATGGATAAATCTAATTAAACATGCCGAATATATTTGTACCGATTCTTTTCATGGAACAGTATTTAGTTTAATTAACAATAAACAATTTTTCACATTTAGAAGATACAATTCTAATACCAAAGTATCTACCAATTCTAGAATAGATAGTTTATTATCAATCGTAAACCTAAAAGAAAGACTCTTAACAGGAAGTGAACCAATCGAAGAAGTAATCGATATCAAAATTAATTATAAAACAGTAAATAAAAAATTGGAAAAATTCAGAAATGATTCCAAAGAATGGCTATTCAATGCCTTAAAGTATCGAGGTGTAAAGGATGAAAAAGAAAGTTAAAGTATTATTATTTGTTGATAGAATGCGTCACGGTGGAATTCAACAATTCATTGTGGAAAACGTGAAACATATGGACAAGTCCAAAGTCCAAATAGATGTTCTAACCTTAGATGATGGAGAAACGTACCCATTAGAAAAAGTAATCAAAGATTTAGGATGCAACTTCTATAAATTAAAAGGAATTTGGATTAATAAGCCAACTGATTATCTAAAATATGCTACTGCCATAGATAAATTTTTTACAGAACATAACGATTATAAAGTAATTCATATGAATGCTTCTAGTAAAAATTTTATTCTATTAAAATATGCTAAAAAGCACAATATTAAAGTTCGAATCGCTCATAGCCATAACATAGATTTTCAGACCAAAAATCCAATCAAAAAAATAATAGGAAACATTCTAAAAGTACCAATGAAAAAATATGCAACAGATTATTTTGCCTGCTCATATTTAGCCGGAGAATGGTTATTTGGTAAAAAGAATATTGAAAATAACAAAGTAAAAGTTATCCACAATGCTGTGGATTATGAAAAATTTAAATATAAAGAAGATGTAAGAGAAAAAATTAGAAAAGAATTTAACATCAAAAATAATGAAATCTTAATTGGTCATGTAGGTAGATTTACCAATCAAAAAAATCATACTTTCTTAATAGATATCTTCTATGAAATGACCAAACAAAATAACAATGTGAAATTAATCTTAGTAGGAATTGGAGAAAAAGAACAAGAAATCAAAAATAAAGTGAAATATTTAAAAATAGAAAATAAAGTAATATTTGCAGGATTTCGAACTAATGTAAATGAAATCATGCAAGCTATGGACGTTTTTTTACTACCAAGTCTTTATGAAGGACTACCAGTAGTAGGAGTAGAAGCCCAAGCCGCAGGCCTACCATCATTTACTTCCAAAGATGTAGTAACAAGTGAAGTAAAAATAACCAACGCCCTAGAATTTATCTCACTTGATAAATCTCCTAAATATTGGGCAACAACTATCTTAAATAGTGACTTATCTAGAAAAGATACCAAACAAGAATTAAAAGATGCAGGATATTTTATAGAAGATACTGCTAAATATTTAGTAGACTTCTATTTAAAATAATGTTTTAATAGTAAAAAGAAAAAGAGGTGAAAAAATGAAGAAGTTGAAATCTAAACATCAATTAAAATTTGATTATAAAATATTATTAGCCCTTTTCATTATATTAATAATAGTAGGTAAAATTATCAGACATACTATTTTAAAGTCTGTATTAGTTGATATGAGTATTGGAAATGGAATGATCAATAGAATTTTATTCGAAAATGGATGGTTTCAGTCACTTACTGATACAGGTGTTTCTGATGCTGCTGGAAATGCCTCTGTATTTTTTAGATTAATCAATTTCTTTCATTTTACTACGGTTGGTGAATTTGAATTTTATATTACAATTATTTGGAATATTATATTATTATTATTGATTTTTTCAAAAGCGAAGCCATATACAACAAGTCAACTGATTTTTTTATCAATTTCCATCATCGTATTAAATATTTGGGATTTTTGTTTGGCAAAAGAACCAGTTCAAATGTTATTTTTTTTAGCAATATATTTGGCAATAATATCAAATAATTTAACATATTGGAAAAAAGTGTTTATATCTTTAATTATTATTGTTATAAGCATCTTGTATTATAGAATATATTATATTTTAATTATTATGTTTTTTATTATAGTATCGATTCTATGTTCTTTAATTATTTTGAAACCCAAAAACAAACCAACAATAATTAAAGTTTTATTAATAATTATTTTGTGTGCTGTTGGATATTTTCTATTTTTAAATATATGTAAATATATAAGCACAGAAAGTTATAATGAGTTAATCAGAGTAAGACTAAGAACAAGTGTCGCCCATACTGAAATAACTAGTTTATTCCAATCAGAAAATTTACTGCTTTTCAGCATAGATTACGCAATTGCCATATTTAGATTATTATTTCCAATTGAACTATTACCAATGGGAATTAAATATTGGCCATACGCATTTTATCAATTTCTTCTATCAATTTATGTAATTAAATTTATGAAAAATATGAAAGTAAATAACAAATCACAAAACCTAGCATTATATTTATACTTAGCTTTTTTATTAGCATCAGCAACCTTTGAACCAGATTTTGGTTCATGGGTAAGACATGAAGCAGCTTGTTTTCCATTATTGCTAATAATAACAAATATTGTAGTTCCAAAGGATGTGATAAAAAATGAAAAAACAACTCTTAAACATAATTGAAAAAATATATAGTAACTTATTAAGATTTATCTACACACCAGAATTAAAAATAGATTTAAATGAATCAAAAAAAAATTTAAATTCAATATATAATTACAAACAATTAAATAAGGAAAAAATAATTAATAAAAAAATCAATAAAAAAATAGATTTATCAATTATTATTCCAGTATATAACAATCAAGTATTAGTTGAAAAATGTTTAAACTCTATTATTAATCAAAAAACGAAGTACAACTTTGAAATAATTTGTATTGATGATGGAAGCACGGATAAAAGCCTTGAAATATTAAGAAAATATGAACAAAAATATTCTTATTTAAAAGTAATCCATCAAGAAAATCATGGAATAGCAGTCGCAAGAAATGTTGGTATAAACTATTCAACTGGAAAATATATATCTTTTATTGATAGTGATGATTTTATTGATGAAAAATATATAGAAATTCTCTTAAATAAAGCATATTCAACAAATGCAGAAATGGTAAAATGTAACTATATAGAATTTTCAATAGAAGAACAAAAGATAATTAAATATGGACCAAATCAAGCTGAATGTGAATTACATGAATCTTTAAAAAATGATATATTAAAATACAAAGGATTTCCATGGGGAAGTGTAATGAAAAGAGAGTTATGGAATGATACAAGATTTCCAAGTGGATTTTGGTACGAAGATATGATAATGAGAATGATTATTATGAGAAAATTAAAAAACTTTGTTTATATTAATAATTGTTTATATTACTACTGCAATCATACTAATAATATATCTAAAAAAGTTCAAAAGGTAAATGATGTAAGATGTCTAGATCAATTATACTTACTACAAGAACTACTAAAAGTATCAAAAAATGATATTAATGAACCAATTTCGTTATATAAAAATACTTTATATGAATTAGGAGTTATACTATGGTTAAGAACAAAAAAACTAGATAAGAAAATCAAGAAAAGTGCTTTTATTGTGGCATGTGATATTATGGATAAATTAAATGATAAAGAAGTAGTATTAAATTATAATGAAAAACTATTCAAAAGAGCATTTAAAACTAAAAATTATCTTTTATGGAATTTAAATGCTATTGACACAATGATAAAAGTTAAATTTAATTTATAGGTGGGATACGATGAATAAATTAGAAAAAATGTTAAATAATTATGTTTCTAAATACAATGATGAAAAATATTGGAAAATGAAATTTGCTATTCAAAATAATGAAGTAAGTAATTTAAAAAAATATTACTATCTATATAAAATGAAAAAAATGGAAGGTTTTAACAATGCATCATTAGGAAATAGAATAAATGGCGGTAGTTATTTTGAAGAAAAACCTTTTTTGCCACATGGGATAAAAGGAATATTTATTACAGATAGTAGTAAAATAGGCAAAAATTGTACAATTTTACACCAAGTGACAATTGGATTAAAAGATTTTAAAGGCACAAAAGGTCCAATAATAGGTGATAATGTTTTTTTTGGAGTTGATGCCAAAATTATTGGCCAAATTACCATAGGAAATAATGTAAGAATAGGTGCAAATGCTGTTATATGTGAAGATATTCCAGATAATACCACAGTAGTTCCACAAAAATCAAGAATTATAACAAGGAGTAAGAAAAAATGATAAAAATTTTATATGAGGGACTATCAAATAATTTAGGTGGAATAGAGACTTTCATATATAATTTAATTCAAAATATAGATAACACAAAATTTGAAGTTTCTATTTTATTAGATGAAAACATTGAAACCCCTTATCAAGCTGAATATCAAAAATTAGGTATTCACTTTTATAAAATATCTAATCGAAAAAATAACTATCTAAGATATTTAAAAGATTTGAAAAAAGTATATCAAGAGAATCATTTTGATTATATACACATTAATATCATGAGTTACAGTTTATTTGAAAGAATTACATATGCCTGTAAATATTCTAATGCTAAAATTATAGTTCATAGTCATAATGCAGGCTATAAAACTGGATATTATAGGACTAGGATACTTCATCAAGTAGGAAAAATAATGTTAAAACCATATAATTATCTAAAAGTAGCATGTGGTCAAGCCGCAGGTGATTTTATGTTTGGAGAAGAATCATTTACTATATTTAACAATGGCATTGATATAGATAAATTTAAATATAATCAAAAAAATAGACAAGAAATAAGAAAAGAATTAAGCATCAAAATAGATGAATTTGTGGTTGGTTTAATTGCAGCGTTTCTTCCAGTAAAAAATCACGATTTTTTATTAGATATTTTTAATGAAATGTTAAAAGAAAATTCAAATTTAAGACTAATCTTAGTAGGAGAAGGACCAAATCAAGAAAAAATAAAAAATAAAGTTAATGAATTAAAAATCCAAAATAATGTAGTATTTTTAGGTAAAAGAATGGATGTTTATAAAATATACTCAGCATTAGATATTTATATAATGCCATCATTTAGTGAAGGATTAAGTATCTCTCTATTAGAAGCACAAGTGAATGGATTAAAATGTTATACTTCTAATAATGTAGATAAAAATTCAAATATTACAGGAAACGTTGAATTTTTATCCTTAGATCAATCCTCAGAAGATTGGGCAAAATATATCTTAAATCAAGATAATTCTAGGGACGAAAAAGTATTAAATAAAATACCTGATGAATTTAATGCAAAGAAAAGTTATGAAGAAGTATATAAATTTTATCAAGATAACTTGAAGTAGGTGAAGTCGAGTGAAAAAGAAAAAAATATTATTTATAATGGAATCATTAGAAATAGGTGGCGCAGAAAAAAGTTTATTAACCATCTTAAATCTAATAGATTATAATAAATATGATGTGGATTTATTTCTGTTTAAGCACAATGGAGATTTCTTTTCCATGATTCCATCCCAAGTACATTTGCTAGAAGAAAATAAAAATTATAAAATATTTAATGATAATAGAAAAATATCTCCTTTAAAATTTTTAATAAAATTAGACTTTAATAAATTCTACCACAGTTCTATCTGGTTATGGAAAACATTGTTATCTAAGCTAAAAAAAGAAAAATTATATATAGGATGGAATCACATAAAATATTTTTTTAATAATATAGAAAAAGAATATGATACATCAATTGCATTTTTAGAAAGAAAAACTATCTATTTTAATATTGATAAAGTACATGC
>JALEZJ010000150.1 GCA_022772985.1 Erysipelotrichaceae bacterium
ACTCTGGTGTTAGGGAACTTTGCATAAACATTGGTATGATAATAGGAGCTATCATGGCCCATTTGGTAGAAGCTACTGGTACTAGGAAAGTAGAAATCACTGTTAAGAAGAAGGTTATTAATACTAAAACAATTCCAGTTAATTGTAATTCACTAATCCAATTAATTAAGAACGATACAATAAATACTCCTAAGTTCGTTTGTTTAAATATTAAACAAAATTGGGCTGCAAAGAAAATTAAGACTAATAGTGAAGATAAATCTTTTAAGTAATAGTTCATGCCATCTACAAAGTCATGGTTATTTTTAATGGTTTTTACTCTTAAGCCATATACTAGACCTGCTACCATTAAAAGAAAACTAAAGATACAGACAGAGCCTTGATAGAAGTATGAATTGGTTCCAAATAGTTGATCTACATAATTAGAATCTTTTAAATAAAGTAATAATCCGGAGAAAGGTAGGCCTGGAATGATACAATAAATTAATGGGATTAGAATTGCTACTACGGATAGTATAGCAATGATTAGGCCTTTTTCTTCTGTTTTGGTTGGCTCTATTTTTCTTTTTTCTTCTTCCTCTTCATCAAAGTTATATTTTCCTAATTTAGGAATAATAAATCTTTCCGTTACGAAAGCACCAACATAGGCAATTAAAAAGGTACTTACTATCATAAAAATTAAATTACCATTGGTTTGGACTTTGTAAGTTACATCTAATATTTTGGTGGCTGATTTGGTATATGGTAAGAGACTACTATCTAAGGAGTTGGCTACAATATTAGCACCATTTCCAAAGGTAATCCCAGCAAAGGCTGCACATATTCCAGCAGAAGGGTGTCTTCCTAAATCTCTAAATAGAATTGCCGCCATGGGAATTAAAATTACATATCCGACATCATAGAACATAGAGGAAATTACCCCTAGTAAAACGATTAAGAAAGTTAATGCTCTTCTTGGTAAAAATTTAGCAATTACTTTATTTAAGGTATGTAAAAAACCTGATTTATAAGCAACTCCTATTCCCATTAGTCCTAAAATTAAAGTTCCTAATGGAGCAAAATTAATAAAGTTTGGTAATAAATTACTGATTAGATATTGCAGTCCTGTTCGATTGAAGAGATTATTGATATTAATTATTTTTGACTCTAAATCTCCTGTTACGGTATTTACCGTGTAATAATTAGACTCAATATTCAAGATTCCACCAACACTGCTGATTACCATGACAACGATTGTTAAAGTAAAAAATACAAGTGCTGGGTGAAATTTTATTTTATTTATTTTTTTTAATTTATGTTTCATCACTCACTTACCACCTTTTTTATCTTTTTGTTAAATTCCATTCTTGGTAGCATGATGGTTCTACCACACTCTAAGCATTTAATTTTGATATCTGCTCCTACTCTTACGATTTCCCATTGATTGGTTCCACAAGGGTGAGGCTTTTTCATGATTACGATGCTACCTAATTTATAATCTAATGTCATATCATCACCAATGTCATTATATCATTTTACAAAATTTCTGTAAATAGGAGCAAAATAAAAAAAGAAACAAGTGATTTCAACTTTATTGTTTCTTTGTTACTTTAACTTTCTTAGTAATATTTTTTGAACATCTTTTATTCGCTCTTTTTGTTTTCGTTTTTCTTTTTTAATATATTCTTTAACCTCTATTTCAACTGTCATGTGCAATCGACTTTCAAAATCATAGTTTCCTTCTTTGGAATTCTGTATTATTGGAATTATTCTCTGTTGCATGCTACTGTAAAATTCACTAAACTCTAAACTTTTTTTATTAATATACATAGTAAGTAAATCTTTATCCTCTATATCTATTTCTCCTATTAGATAATCATTTGTATTGGGTGATATTTTAATGTCAGTTATATCATTTAATTTTAATGCTTTTTTTTCTGAGTAGTTATAAATTGTAGTAGAATCCCAACTTTTGAGAATAATAATATTATTTATGATATCAAAACTGCCACTAAATATACTTCTAGGTTCATATATTGCTGTAAATATATTATTGCAACTTTTGGTTTTGTTGTTATAATGGAAATGTTGAAATATACATTCTTCTTTATTTTTTAAACTTGTTGCTATGAATTCATCTTCTTCTATTTGAATTATAAATCCAGGACAAATTCCTTCAAAAATTATATTATTATTTTTTTTATCTATTAATTGAACTGTACTATATAGAAATAGTGATGGATGTTTAGGATCTTTTATTTCTTGATAATAGTACTTTTCTTCCTCTAATGTTATTGGACGATTGTTCCAATATTTTGTTACTTTGTTCATGTATTTTTTGCTCCTTTCTTTTTTTATTTTTCATTTTGGTATTTAAAATTTTATTGATTGAATCTTTGTTCATCAATTTGTAATTGATAAGTTACGATGTCTTGGTTTTCAATTAGTTCTATTTTTGATAGCATAATGGTTTTTCCTTTCTTAGGGGTATATTGTAACATAAAAAGTTTTTTAAATCTACTTAAATTTATTATGATATTTATTTTTTATTTCCAATATTTCATAAATTGCAATACAGTTAGTAGATATTTTTTATCAATATATGCAATCTATATGGGCTTTTAGTTTCTGAATGAGTTTACATCTTTCTTTGTGTCGATAGACTATAAATGAAATAAATATATTTGCTCTTAATGCTCTTACTTTCTACTGATATCATTGAGGATTTTATATTTTGTCTTGTCATTCTACATAAAAAAAAGATTAGTCCTCTATTAACCAATCTTCTCCTTTGTGGGTTTCGTCATTGGGTTCTGTTCTTAATAAGTTAGGATAATCTTGTTGTCTTAGTACTTCGTAGGTAGCTACTGCTACGCAGTTAGATAGATTTAGTGCTCTTACATTCGCTGTTGTTGGTATCCGAATGCATCTATCTAGGTAATTTTTTAGAATAGATTTGGGAATTCCTGTGGATTCTTTTCCAAAGATTAGATAAATCTCTTTTTTAGTATCTGTAAAATCGAATTCGGTATGTGGTTTTTTTCCATATCTTGTAAAGAAATAATATTCTCCTTTATTCTTATTTAAAAAATCGTTAAAGTTTTCATAAACGGTATAGTCTAATTTATCAATATAATTTACACCAGCACGTCTTAATGTTTTGTCATTTAAAATAAAGCCTAATGGCTCTATTAGATGTAATTTAGCATTGGTTGCGACGCAGGTTCGCATAATATTTCCAGTATTTCCTGGAATTTCTGGTTCATATAAAACAATGTTAATCATTTTCTGTTGCTCCAATTCGATTTAAGTATTTTACAAGTTTTTTGCTACTGTAGTCATTTTCAACAATGCTATAAGTATCTGTGATTCTTCCATTGGTATATACTACTAAATATGGAAAGTTTTCATCAATTTTTAATTTTTGAGTTGCCTGTTTTATATCTTCATTTGTTAAATCAAGGTATAAAATGCTATTTCTTAAATTATGATTTACAACTTCATTTTTTAAATTTTTTTCAAAACGATTTATTTCTTCATTTCCTAATACAGAAACATAGATTACTGCATTTTGGTTTTCACTAATATAATTATCTAATTCATTATAGTTTATAACAGTTAGATAATTATTCATAATACTAGTTTTTAATCTAGTTTCATTATACGTTTCATACCAGGTATAAATATAAATTAAAAATAGGATACTACCTAATAGAATGATAAATAAGTAGATATAATTCTTTGTTGGTATTTCTTTTAATTTCTCTTTTTTTAATTTATTCATTTTACCATCTCCATTAAGTTAATTTTATCAACAAATTTTACATTTGTAAATATTTTCTGTCTAATTCTTGTCTAATTCTAATAAATCATATGAAAAACTATTTTTGTTTATGATATACTATTTTTGGGTGGTATTTATGGCAATTAATTATGATAAATTATTAATAGAATTATTAGAAAAAGACTCAAATAAGGAAAAAGTTCCTAGGGTTATGCTTCATAGTTGTTGTGCCCCTTGCTCTAGTTATGTAATTGAATATTTGTCTCAATATTGTGATTTAACAATTTTATATTATAATCCTAATATTTTTCCAAGGGATGAATATGAAAAAAGAAAAGATGAGCAAAGACGATTTATTGATAAAATATCAACTTGCCATATGGTAGATATGATCGATTGCGATTATGAAAATGAAAAATATGAAAACGCAATTAAGGGATTAGAATTAGAACCTGAGCGGGGTAATAGATGTAGGGTTTGTTTTAAATTGAGATTAGAAAAAACTGCTCAGATAGCTAAAAAATATCAGTATGATTATTTTGGAACAACTTTGACCGTTAGTCCTTATAAAAATGCTACTTTAATCAATGAAATTGGACTATCTTTACAGGATGAATATAAAATTAATTTCTTGGTTTCTGATTTTAAAAAAAGAGATGGATATAAGAAGTCTATTGAGTTGTCTAGGAAATATGATTTATATAGACAAAACTATTGTGGCTGTAAATATTCAAAAAGAGAAATTAGCAAGGGGGAAGATAATGAATAAAATGAGTAAAGAGTCATTAGAGTTATTTTATCGATTAGATGAAAAAAAATACTTAGTTAGTGAAAACGAGGAATTAAAGATTTGGCTTGAGAAATTGGAATGGCCTTATCAAGAAGAGGATATTCAAAATTTTATTGATAAATTATCTAGTTGGTATTTTGTTAAATATCCAGATAAATATTTAACGAATGATATCACGGTTTCTTCTAGTGAGACTATTTCTTTTACGAGTGGAATGAATTTTAAGACATTGTTTCATAGTTTTGATACCGTAGATCTAGAATTAATTCAATTTCAAGGGGATTCTAAAACAGATCATATCAAAGAATTGTTCTGTCAATATTTGTTTCAATTGATTGGTTATGAAATGATTTATTTTAAAAACACAACTCCAAGATGTGGTTTTTTTCGGGCCAAATTATTATTTCGGGATTTTAATTGCTATTTTGGTTGGAAACTAGATACTAAAATATATGATGATATTATGAAAAAAAATTATTCTATGAATAATTTAGAGAATTTGCAATTATTAAACTTTTTGAGAGAAAAACAAGATCCTAATTCAAGAAAGGGAAAAAAAGAATTAAGAAGGTTCCTTCATCGTTGTCGATTTTTCGATTAGTAAATGAACAATTTGATAAAGGTTATTTTGTTTTTGAGTCCAGTCTTTTTTAGCTTCTGTTAAAAGAGATTTTTTTATTTTAATTTGATCATTACATTCTTCTTTAAAGTATTCATAATATAAATATTTTAAGGTTGGTAAATCAGTTGTTTTATCTAAATATTCAATTAAAATATCTTTTTTTTCAATTTCAACTCTTAAGTGACTACTATCCCTCGTTGCTATTTTTATATTTTTTGCATAATTTATTTTTGTTATTGGTAGTGTTTGGCTGAAAATATTCACTTCTTCTTCTTCTTCAAATAAAAGACTACTCTTTTTTAAAATAGTTCCATCGGATCCTATTAAGATTCCTATAGATTGTTTAGTATTTGATACTAAACACATTAATTTTTTATATTTTTTATTATCTTCTTTTATTTGATTTAAAAATGGATTATCTATTATTACTTTATTATATTTTAAATTTAATAAATCTTGATCGGTTACTCGATAAACTGAAATTTTAGAAATATTTTTTATTTTGTCTGTTCGATTCCACTCAAAGAATTGATAGTAATTATCTTGAAAATTTAAGACAATATCATAAATGTAATTCATGTTTTTTATCTCCTTTTATTATGATTGTTAATAACACAATAATAAAACCTATGATGGCATAATAACATTCTATTCTTCTAGTTATAAAATTAACATAAAAGTTAAAATTATACCCAATTGTTAATAGATTTAGATAGAGAATGATAAAAGAAAATCCTATTACCATTAGGGCAAATCCTGTTAGAAAGAAAAAAATACGTGTCATTCATTCCTCCTACTTAATATTATTCTAATTTATGAGTTTATGACATGTATTTTATTTGATATTTTTCTTTTGATATTCATCTATTTGTGGATATCTATTATTTAGTATTTTGTCTATTAGATGTTTATTTTCTTCTGTTCTCTCACTATAAATATCTTCATAATTTTTTGGTAAACCATTTGGATAATATTCTATCGCTAATATAGGATGTTTTTTTATAATATTGGTATTATATTTCATTAAAGTGTCAAATCCCCGATTAAAACTTAATTCTATTTCTTTTAAAAATTTCATTTTATGATCTTCTAGATGTTCATTACTTCTTTTATTTTCTTCTTCTAAATTAGCAATAATTTCATCTTGAATTTTATCTAATAAATTTGGAAAAAAGTTTTCTATAAATTTAAATAAAGAATTAACGCCTTCTATTCTAGCTGCTATTTCTTCTTTTATATTAAGATAGTTTGTTGCGTAAAAAACTTCATCGTAAGCTCTCATAATATTTTCTTTTTCCATTTCATATTCTTCAAAATTCCAAGAATTATTATTTCTATTTTTGTCAACTTCGGCATGTTTTATCTCATGAAACATAGTTGATAAAACTTTTAATTGGTCATAAGTGGATTTATTTTTATTAATAAAGTCCTCTACTCTAATGAGGTTTATTCCTATTGTCTTAAGACTTGGATTATACTCTCCCATTGATTCCTGGTTGTGATAAAAATAGACTCCATTATTCTCTATATTTAATGTATCTAGAAAATAGGTAGCAAGGCTTCTGATGATAGTAGTGGCAGAAGCTCTATCTAAATTTATTTCATTTTCAAAATATCCTTTTAATAGTTCAATACATGTATTAAAATCTAATCTTCTTCCATATAATTCATAAAGTTTACTTTTTTGATGTTTTTGTTGAAGGGAATCTGTTGGATTAATTATTGTATTTTTAGATTTTGTTTTTAAATCGGGAAACTTATTATCTATATAGCTTTCAACTTCTTTAAAAATTCCTTCAACATCAAAATTTTCTTTTTTCTTAATATTGTCTTGTTGTAATAAAATTAGTGTATTTTTGATAAAATTTATATTAGTATAATCGTTTTTTATTAGAAATTTAATAGATTCATCATTTCTTAAATATAGTGGATTTTGATTTCTTGCCCAGTTAATGATTTTTTCTTTTCGTTCATTAGTTAGATAACATTCCCAAATGGAATTTTGATATTTTTCTGCTATTAGTTCTAGAAGTAAGTCGTAATCTTTTTCTTCTATTTTATTTAGCAGTTGATAGATTAAAGTTTGTTTATCTTCATTTGTTAAATATGGGGCATGCTCGATAAAATTTATCATATTTTTTAGGTTATAATCAAATAGTTCTAGCGTGCTAGATATAGGTAATTTTTTAAAAAGATTAAATACTACTTTTTTATCCCTTATTTGATAAGTTATAATTTCTTCCATGAATCTATCTTCTGTGATATCTTGTCCTAAAAATATTTCAATAGGAATTATTTTATCTTGATATTGATAGATTAAATCTGTATTCATGAGTTGTTTTTTAACATCATCTTTTTGTAATAAGCACGAATTTTTTGTAATAAATTTTAGGCTTTCTTTAACAGTAGAGGGTTCTAGTTCAAAAAAGGTTTGATATATATTCATAATTAAACTATCAAGCATATATAATTCTATTTGTTTAGATTGATAGGTTTTTAAATCCCCAAAAGTATCTTCTAGTGTTAATTCATTTAATCTTCGATTAAGATTATCATGATTGGTTAAAATTTTAAATAGATTATTGATATTATTAGGATGTGGTGGTAATTTATCTCGATAAGAAAAAATAGTATTTCCTTCTTCTTTATAAAGGATTGAAATTAATTCACTCGCAAAATAATCAAATATTTCTCCTTTTTCATTTTCAAGTAAAAATATGACTAGTTCATATAATCTTTCATCTAAAATATTATTCTTAATATATTGATGTCGATTATTATAAAATGCAGTCCATTTATCTAAATTGGCTCTAAAAGTTTCTTTGGAATCATTATCTTTTATTAAATTATATAAAGAGACTATATCATAGTTTGTCGTGATGGTGTTCATTTTTAGCTTCTCCTATTTTGATTGTTTCTTTGATTAATTTTTTTATTTTTTCTTGTTTTTTTCTATTTTCTTCTTTTTTTAATTCTACTTCATCATCAATAATATCTAATAATCTTCTTTTTTCTTCATTCATTTTGGGAACCTCCATCTAAGTATTCTTTGTTTTTGATATCAACGCTACTGATTGATTCGAAGCGTTTTGTAATTTTGTCTGTTGTTATATTTATATTTTCTACATCTTTACCTACTGCTTCAATGCTACGGGATAGTTTATTCCAACGTTCTTTGTATCTTGAAAATTCTAGTCCTAGTTTGTTTAGTTCTTCATGAATGATGGAAGAATACTTATCTCTTTCCATATTTTTTAATAATACTTGAATGACCGTTAAGGTGGACATTAGAGTTGTAGGTGATGTTAGCCAAACTCTTTTTTTATTAGCATATTCGATTAATTCAGTATGATACGCATTGATTTCAGCAAATATAGCTTCTGCTGGTAAGAACATAATTGCTTGGCTACTGGTAATGTTTGGAATGATATATTTACTACTAATAGCATCAATATGTTTTTTGACATCTAATTTAAATTGTTTTTCAGCTAATTCCCGTTCTGTTTTGGTTTTGGTTCTATCCACCATGATACGGTAATTTTCTAAGGGAAACTTAGAGTCAATTGCGATAGTTCCTAAAGGTTTAGGGGCAAATATGACGGCATCAGCGATGGTATTATTGGGAAATGGGTACTGAGTTTGATAAATTCTAGTGTTGTTTTCCCCAAAGATGTTGATAAGAATATGATTTAAATTGACTTCTCCAAAAATGCCTCTGGTCTTTTTATCTGTTAAAATACTTTGTAGTGAGACTATATCAGTAGATAAATTATCTATTTTCTTTTGAGCTTCATCTATTTTGGAAAGGCGTTCTAAAATGTTGGTAAAGGTTCGATTGGTTTTAGCAAAATTTTCATCTAATCGTTCATTTACTTTTTCATTCATCATAGTAAGACGATACTCTAATAATTCATTTACCCTATCAAAGTCTTCAGTCATATTCTTCATCATATCTATTTTAAAATTAGATAGTTCTTTTACTGTTATAGTTTCTAACTTTCCTAATCTTTCGGTAATTCGTGCTTCATTTACATTTTTAGCTAAAGCGATTATTACTAGTACAATAATAATTATTATTCCTATTAAAATAAAATATTCTATCATTTGTCCACTTCCTATTCTTAATATTATTTTAACATAAAATAAGAAGTTTTAATAATTATTTACAAGAAGAAAATAGAAAAAAAATAGTTTTATTTTATTTTGAGAAACTATTTTTTTCTATTTTCTTCTTACTCTTTTAATAAAATTCGTCTTGATTTTTTTCTAGCTTATTTTGACTTATTATGTCGTGATATGAAGTTAACTAATTAGGACTATCATCAATAAAATTATAAAAAAATCTCACTGTTGTAAGTCAAATTCTATCTTGTAATTTAAAATCCAAAATTAGAAGTATCTTTTAAAGTTTCATACTTCTCGGATGCTGATTCTTCTATTTTTTCTACACCTTGAATTCTTTCATCTATATAATTGATAAATTCATTAGAAATGTTTTGAAAATTATTAGAAATTGTTTGAATCTTATCCACAGTTTCTATAATTGCTTTATCAATTGTTCCAGCTACTAAACTATTCTTTTTTAATTCTTGAATTGTATCAAAAGTATATAAATATTTTTGATAAATTTCATCTGTATAATCTCTTAACTTATCTCTTTGCTCTTTTATTACATTTTTTTGTACAACTGTCTCCATATAATTATTTTCCTCCTACCTTATTATAAATTTGTACTTAATTCATCTGCTTTACTAGCTTGTTTTTGAGCTTCGTCTATTAATTCTTGAATATGTTCTTTCATATATAAGCAAAATTGTTCAATCCATTTAAATGTTCCAGATACCTTTGCTGATAAAGTATTTAGCTGACTAATGTAATTGTCTGCATCCGGTCCAATCCAGCCTCCAACCATATTAGAAATTAACGTTTGGTAGCGTTCTGTAACAAATTCGTCTGGGCTTGCTATCCAAATATTATCTCCTAATTCATTTATTAAATTTAAAGCTTCATACCCGGCTTTAACTTTTTCATCCATTTATAAAATTCTCCTCTCTTAGTGAAATCCCAGATAATAAATGACTATTGTTTATCTTGGGTTAATTAAAATATATCAAAAAAAAAGAAAAAAAGCAATAAAATTACTTTTTTGTTAATCATAAATATGATTAATTTGTGATAATGTCTTAAGTATTAACTTGCAAAAATGTCTCACTATTAATATAATACTCCAC
>JALEZJ010000155.1 GCA_022772985.1 Erysipelotrichaceae bacterium
ATCAAAATATCGTTCTAATATTTGAGTATATAAATTGCTTTTTATTGTTGTTCTAATTATCAATTTTTCCACCTCTTAAATAAGTTATTTTGACATATAAAAAAATTAGATGATTACTTAATTTTACGGAGAGTAGTAGCGTTCTACTATTCTTCTACAACTTTCACATAAGTTATTTTCAGTAACATCTAATTTTTTAGATACTGTTTGTATACAATTTTCACAACCTTTTAGAGCAATTATTTTTGAAATATTGGCTGATTTTAAATAAGCTAGATTTCGTTTAGCTCTTTCTTTAGTTTCTGGGAATCTTTGCATTAATTCTGTATAGTTCTTTTGTATATATATGTAATCTTCTTCTGTAAGTCCTGTAAGTTTTCTTGCTCGTGGGTCTAACATATTGTAATAACCTTGCTGTCTTACAACCTCATATTTTAGTAACTTTTCTTTTTGTCTACCGTTTTCTAAAAGGTCTATTAATTCTTCTGCTTGTTTTATTATTTCTTGTTCTAAGTCTTTATTTTGAACTTTTAAATTAGGTTTTAAACACATTTTTACCACCCCCAACGTATCTTTTATATATATTAGAACTTCTAATATTATAATAATTGTACTACATCTTTTTAATTTGGTAAAGGTGGTAATCTTACTCTTATAGGTGTTTTAAGATTTTTTATTTTAAAATCATATTATAGTTTTAATAGCATATATGACTTTTGTAAATTTGTTTTGGTTTTATCTAAAATGATTTCTAAATAATTATAATCATCTTTGTTTAATTCTCGTTGCAATTCCAATTCTTCTATAATACGTTCTGTTAAATCTTTTATTTTGTAAATATTTTCTACTAATGCACTATCTAATAGAGTTTCTTTTATTTCAATTATTCTGACCATATTTCTTGATATCTCCATTATATTTATTCTAATAATATTTTACTAAAACATTATTAGATTTTCCCTTTAATTTACTATTGTATTTACTGCCATTATTTTTATTTATGTTTAATCAAATATCGAATATGGTTCGTTTTTAACTATTATAATTATATTTTAAAATCTATTTATATTTGTTTATCTCTATTTCGTAATAAACAAATAATATACAAAAATCCACAGAAATACTGTAAAATAAACATTCGTAATTAACAAAAAGATAAACAATATCAAACCTCAGAAGCTTATATACTTCCGAGGTTTTTTGTTACATTTTTTTATTTAAAATTAACGGTCTATTATAAGACCACTTTTTTCGAAATTTAGAACAACTATTTTCTGTTAATATCTATACATTTTAATACTTTTCTATCTCTTCAACAATTTCCTTCCCTGTCATCTCACAAGGAATATTAATCCTCTTAATAAAATCCTTATTAAAGTCTTTGAAATTATTCATCCCTATATCATAAACCTGCATATCAATACCATTTATCCTCAAAGTCCATACAGTCTCTTTTGTGCAAGCTCCATACGGATAGGCAAACACTTTAACAGTTTTTTTCCAAGTTGATTTTCTATAATTTTATAAGATTCTATAACATCATCACGAACTGCTCTTACAGAAATTTTATCATAAAATACATGTCTTTTACTGTGACTAAATATTTCGACAGTTAAAAATTCAAAAAAAAAGTTTTATTACCAAATTACAAGAATGGGATTATACATTAGGAATATTTGATGTAAAATTAACGCAAAGTAACTATAATTCAACATTAGTTGCACAAGGTGCATTTAGTGCCTATAAAACAGAACTTCTAAGAGAAATTGGAGGATGGCAAAATTGTGTAGGAGAAGATATTGTTTTAACTTAGGAATTACTAAGCAAAGGGTATGAAACTAATTTTTCAAAAAATGCAATTGCATTTACAGAAGTACCTGAAAAATTCACAAACTTAGGTAAACAAAGAAGAAGATGGGCTAGAGGAATGATAGAAGCTTTTAAAAGAGTAAAAGTACTAACATCAAGGAAACTTAATTTTAAGTCCAAATTATTAATGTGCTTAAATGTATTTTTCCCATTTATAGACCTTGCTCTTCTTATCTTTATCCCTCTTGGATTAATCTTATTAGCTTTAGGAAATCCATTATTAATTAGTTGGATATCTTTACTTGTAATATTCTTAGGTTTGATACTTTGCTTATTAATTGAAATTAGGAGAAAAAATATGTTAAAGGAAATTGACTGCAAACTAGAAAGAAGAAGTATATTAGCTTTTATTATTTATGTTTTATTATATGCATTTATTTTAGCTCCTTATTGTTTAATTGGATATATTTCTGAATTAATAAACTTTAAAAAAGAATGGTAATTATATAATAGAATAATCTAATATTAATAAATCATACCTTACAAAAGAAAAAATTTTATATAAAAGAAGGAGACTTGTAATTATTTTCCAAAATTTTAATTACAGCCCCCATCTTCTAATTTTCATCTTCTAAAAAATCGATCTGAATTCTTCTATTTTCTTGTTTCTTTTCTAAATTACTAAGCTGCTCTCTATCAATATTTTCAATATTATTATGAATATACCCTTCTGTACTTTCATAATTTTCCTTCAAATTTTCCAATTGTTTTTCTGGTGTTTCGTTATCTTCTACACCTTTAATTTGATTTTTTAGTTCCTCTATCTGTTCTTCTCTTACTTCTTGTACTTTTCTAGCATGTTCTTTGTTTTCTTTATTTCCAATTTCTGAATATTGCTCTAAATGTCTTTTTGTTCTTGTATGATTTTCAACCAAATTAACCAAATTATCTAACTGTCTATCCTTTTTTTCGTAATCTTCATTTTCAAAATTTTCCATCATAAAATCCTCCTTTTTTCAGATACTATATATATAATTTGCATTTTTTATGAATTTATAAATTGAAAATGTTGTAAAATACGAATTTTATTCAATTACCTCTATAGCATCACTTGTTCCATTAATCCCTTCCAAATTATAATAAGTGTTTGGAATTTGACCAACAATCACATTCTCTGCTAACAATACCTGATTTGTAATATTTCTTGTAATATCATGAAATGGAGTCAAAATGCTAACTTCACATTTTACTTGTAAATAAACACGATGTAAAGTTTGGTTAATTCCCTGTGATGTAAATTCACTTTTTAAATCTGTTTCAACATTACCAATACATGATATAGTAATCTTTACACCAGGTCCTCTTCCAGCTAATAATTTAAATCCTGTAAAACTACCGCAAAGCTATTTTTACATTGTCTTTTCCCTGTCGATTGATTTCTTCTTGAATGTAATTTGCTACATCTGAAATAATTGAATTAATAGGAATTACATTAGATTTAATCATGGTAATATTGCCCTGATTGTCTTTCTCAACCGTGAATAATTCTTCATAGGTATGTTCCTTCATAACTTTGGTTGCTTGTTCATTTGAAATAATTGTGGCAATAGATTTTGCTTTATTTTCACATAAAGTATCAAAAATTGGTAAAACTGCATCTAAAATGATTTTTACTGTAGTAAAAGCAATTATGAAAATTAATATTAGTTTTATAAATTTTCTCTTTTTTTCAAACTCCTTATTATTTTTTTTATGAAATAGAAACTTAGGAATTCGAATTCTCGGTCTAGAATAAATTTTATACATAATGACTTGTTGGCATTTTTACGAAACGTGGAATAAATAATTTTTGCCCTGGCATAATCAAGTCCTCATTTTTTATTCCATTTGTTCTTACAATTGCATCAACTGTACTTCCAAACTGTTTTGCAATTTTCCACAATGTATCTCCTTTTTTTACAATATAAATAATAATACTATAATCTTGCTCTTCTCCTTCCTCCTCTTCCTCAATACTATCCATAATATTCATATTAGCAGTTCTGTAAAGATTTGTATTCATTCCTAAATCGATATTACATGTAACATCCCCTCCCTCTTGTATAACAAAATCTTGATTACCTATCTCAATTTCTGTATCGCTATTTAATGTTTCACCATTTTGAAGTCCATCTATTACATATTCAAAAGGTATGTTAGCTTCTCTTTTTTCCATTTGTAAAGTTGCATTAGCAAATAGAAAAGAAAGTTTTACTTCTCCTTCATATAAAATTTTAGAATTAATTTTGTTTTCCTTATGTATAATAGGCATAACATCTACATCAACTAAATTTTTTCCATCTATTTCTTTTAAATTAACCTTTTCTCGAATTTGCTTAGCATCACATTTCTTTTGTTTTTCACTCATTGTCATTACTTGTTTTTTTTCAAAAGACATTTTCTTACCAGGGCTATATAAATCCTGAATCAAATTTATTTGTTTTTCTTCATATACTTGGCATTCCACACCAACTTCAATTTCTATATAAATAGAATGTTCTTCTTGTGAGTTTGGTTTTATTACAACATTTTTTATTTCATAATTTACATCACATGTATTTTCTTCTGTTACATTTGGAATATCTATAAAACCTACAATTGGAATTTTACATGTAGAATGACCAATTCGATTATCCTCTGTTAAATACAGAATTTTAATCTCTGTCTCTGCTTTAGCCAATACTTTGTTATAGCTTACTTTGATATCTTTTTCTCCTAAAGATAATGAAACTTTTAAAATCTCTGCCAAATTATCAATTGCATCTATTTGAACTGTATCTTTTCCATAGATTTTCGTTTCACCAGTTCCAATTAGAGAATTTACTTTTAAATCCTCTTTAAGCATTTGAATATTATCATTATCCATAATATCATTTATTACTTCCACTTCGTCTTTTGCATACACCTTTAAGTTAACTTCCATACTTGCCTTAATTCCAATTTTTCTACCATTAATAACTTTACATTCAATTGATTTTACTTCTGTAAAAAGCATTACTTCCATATCTGGTTTACAATTTGGTACAGATATTGTTTCAGAAAAATCAAGACTTGTATTTAATCCCCTTACATTTTCTTCTCCTCCTTCTGGTAGATACATGATATAAGTAGCAATATTGCCATCTATTCTCACTTTTTCTTCTTGTACTTCTTTTT
>JALEZJ010000207.1 GCA_022772985.1 Erysipelotrichaceae bacterium
AAGTGTTACTAAAATATCATCCATACGCTCTATTCCCATATAAGTTGTTAAATCTCCTTGTGGGTCAGCATCGATTAATAATACTTTCTTTCCCATCTTTGCTAAAGCAACTCCTAAATTAAAAGTAGTGGTAGTTTTTCCAACTCCACCTTTTTGATTAGCAATAGATATTACTTCACATTTATGCACTATTTCACTTCCTCTCTCCAACAAAAAAAAGACCTTTTCAAAGTCTTTCTCTATAATGTAAATATATCATATATTTTCTAACATTTTTTATCATATTTTATAAGTATATTATTTTGCTATACTTTTTAACACATTTTTAATTGAATCACAATCATCATAATTTTTACAAGTTAAGCCATATAAATAATCATTATTAATATAAACCGTATAATCTGAATTAACTATTAATCCACTTATATCATTATCTTCAATAATTTTTTTTACTTTATTTATATGTTTTTTATCTTTAACTTTTGCTATTACAATAGAATAATAATTTCCATCAACATTATCATAACCTTCATCGAGAAAACTAATACTATCTGAAACACCTGAAATTATTTTAATTGATGAATCAACATAATTTTTATCTATAACATTATTGTATATATTTAAATGACCTTTCTCACTTTCACTTGCTAATTCAGTTTTAGGTGACTGTGTATTTTTATATTTATCACTTAATGCATATTTCAAAATTTTAATACCATTATAATTTTTAATAACATTGTAATTTAATAAACTATAATATTTAGTTGAAATAGTATCATTGTCTTTAACTTTTTGGTATTCTTTTTCAAAAAAAGAAATTGGTATTGCCAAATTTAAATTTTGTCCCTCTTCTATCGATGCATACGTAATTCCTAATAAATTTCCTTTTTTATCTAATAATGCTCCACCACTACTACCATGAGAAATAGGTGCAGTATGTTGATATACTTTTATATTATCTTCAAAGTATCCACTTATAATTCCTTCAGAAACAATATTTTTTAATCCCAAAGGACTTCCTATTGCTATAACTTTATTTCCAACTTTAGTATTTTTAGAAATTTTCAATGCCCTTAATTCAGTATTTTTTTCAATTTTTAATATTGCAATATCCTTTTTTTTATCATACCCAATAATGCCTTTAACCTTATAATTTTTATTATCCTCTGTTGTAATTTCAATCTTTGAATTATCTTCTACTACGTGTGCATTTGTTAGAATAATATCATTCTTAAATACTACAACTCCACTACCACTTGAAATCAGCTGTTCATGTTTATCATATACCCTAATTAAAACAACAGAATTTTTTAGTTTCTCATAATCTGCTCTATTTAAAATTACATATACAGTGATCCCAATTATTAAAATTACAATCATAACAATTAAAATAATTATTTTTTTATACTTATTTATCATTTGACTTACTCCCTATCATTTTTAAATATATTACTTATATACAGTATTATATCATATATATTTTGAAAAATAATATTTTTTATAAATCAAATTTTTATAATGTTGATTTTTATAAATCCAATTCGTAATCATCATTTTTTTCAGAATATAATTCATCAGGCATATTATTAAATTTAGATATATTAGATTCAAAAGCATTTTTAAAATATCCATATTTATTTTTTATTTCTTTACCATCTTCATCTATAAATTTTCTATTAACAACTCTTGGTACAATATAATGAAT
>JALEZJ010000166.1 GCA_022772985.1 Erysipelotrichaceae bacterium
CGCCCCAGTCAAAGAATTCTTTATCGTAAATTCCCAAAAGTTACTTTTCAAGTTACGCAAACAGATATGTTATTGCAAATTATTACTTCTTATTTTACGTTAGACTATGTAAAAGAAAAACCATTTTCCAGTGGCAAATTAGCCCCAGGAAGTAATTTGAAGATTACACTCAATAATACAGATCGAGTTTGGTTCTATGGTCATCCCCAAGCTAGAAACTTTGGCGGAATTACTTATTCTCTAGATGATTTTTCAGGGTCCTTAAAGCTTGAAAAAGGTCTGTATTCAACAGATGGCTTTGCCTTTCTAGATGATAGTGATTCATTAGTGATAGATGCGAATGGTAATTTTGTAGTAAGAGAAAATAAAGAATTAGATTTATATGTATTTATGTATCGAAAAGATTTAGGCTTATGTTTGCAAGATTATTATAAGCTAACAGGATATCCAATGATGATACCAAGATATGCACTAGGTAATTGGTGGTATAAAAATACCAAATATACAACACAAGAGTTAGAAAAGTTATTGATTCAATTTCAGGAAAATAAAATTCCTATTTCAACCATTATGTTAGGAGATAAATGGCACAAAGAAGGAGATCCTTTTATCTTTGATGAGAGCGTTTTAAATGTTGCTACATTAAAACAATTATTAAATCGTTATCAGGTAAAATTAGGTTTAACAATAACTCCAACAATTTCTGCAAAGCCTGAGAGTAATACTTATCAAGCTATTAAAAATACCTTACCAGAACTAAATGAAAAAGAATATTCTTTCTTACCTTTAGACAATCAAAAATTAAATTTTTATGCTACGTACGGAATTCGAAATTGGTTAAGTTCAGGTGTAGATGCTTTTTATGTAGATTACCATAATATGAAAGATAAAAAAGTTTTAACTTTATTAGATCATTATTGCTACGCTATGATTGGAACATTGCAAAATAAAAGAGGAGTTGTATTATCAAGAAACCATCAATCTGCTCCCCATCGAAATACAGTAATTTTTACAGGAAACACCAAAGTAGACTGGAATACCTTAGCAGTACTACCAAGATATTATTCAACCGCCTCTAACAATGGCATTAGTTTTGTAGCGAGCCCAATTGGCGGTTATTATGGGGGAATTGAAAATTTTGAACTATATATTCGTTATATTCAACTTGGAGTATTTAGCTCGATGCTCATTTTAGCAAGTGATGATGGAAAATATTATAAAAGAGAACCTTGGCGTTGGAATATTTCAGAATTAGAGATTATAAAAAAATATTTAACTCTAAGAAATCAATTGATTCCATATATTTATACAGAGTGCTATATCTATTATCAAAGTGGAAGTCCATTAATTCAGCCATTATATTATAAATATCCAAAAATTTATGATGAACCACTCTATAAAAATCAGTATTTTTTTGGTAGCGAAATGTTAGTTTGCCCAATTACAAAAAAGAAAAATTTAATTATGAATCGAGTAGTACAAAGAATGTTTATTCCAGAAGGCACTTGGTATGAGTTAGAAAGTGGCAAAAAATATTTAGGAAATAAATATTATATGAGTTTTTATAAAGATGAAGATTATCCTGTTTTTTGTAGAGAAGGTTCAATTATTTGCTTATCCCTAGATAACACAACAGAATTACCAGTAAATATGGAAGTGATTATTTTTCCAGGAAGCAATGGAAGTTATAAATTGTATGAAGATGATGGAATTAGCAACAATTTTAAAAATAGCAGTTTTTCCATTACAGAGTTTTTATTTCAATATCAGATGAATTGCTATGAATTAAGTATCTGTAACACTGGAAACCCAGGCTTATTACCTACAAATAGAAATTATCGAATTCGTTTTAAAAATACCAAAATGGCAAATGTCCTAGTTCAAAGTGGTGAAGCAACGATTCAAGGAAACATTTATGTAGAAAAAAATGATTTAATCATCGAACTAAGTAACATTTCCACTAGTCGAACATTAAAGATTCAGTGTAAAAGCGAAGGCGTGATTGAAAATTCAATGACTAGATTAATTAATGATGATATTAAAGGAATTCTAGAAGATTTGGAAATAGAAACTACTTTAAAGGAAAAAATAGATGCTATTCTATTTGGAAGTTTACCAATTAAGAAAAAAAGAATTGCAATTCGAAAATTAAAAAAAGCAAAATTAGAACCAAAATTTATTAAAATGTTTTTAAATTTACTTGAATATATTGAAACAGTTTAGTATAATAAGACAAAACGTGAATGAGAAAAGTAGTAGTAAATAAAAATACTTATCAAGAGAGTAAGTGGTGTGGTGTAAACTTACTAAGTAATATTTATGAACTTATTTCTCTAGTTGCCTATTATGGCCGGGAGTAAAAAAACCGTTATCAAAATAAGTGAAATGATAGGATGGTACCGCGTAAAAAGACGCTCCTACAAAAAGGGTAGGTGGGTCTTTTTTTCTGGAAAGGAATGAAAAAAATGAATATTTTATTAGAATATATGATTGTGTTTATTGGAGTATTTGTTGTAAATTATTGTATGAGCATCCCAAGCAAGAAAAAATATGATAAAAAGAAAATACCAACAGAATTATTATATTTAGAGAAGATATATCATATCAATGTAAAAAAAATAAATTATCAACGCTTTCTCTATATATATTGTTTCGTAAATACATTTATCATCACAACAATTTATATCATTTTAATGTATTTACTAAACAATTGGATTTTAAGAATTATCATTGGTATTATTTTACTTATTTTAATGATTATTATTTGCTATGGTATGATGGGAAGATATTATTTAAAGAAAGAAGGTAATAAAGATGTATAATCATAAAGAAATTGAAAAAAAATGGCAAAAATATTGGGATGAGTCTCAAACATTCAAAACAGACGTTTGGGATTTTAGCAAACCAAAATTTTATGCATTAGATATGTTTCCTTATCCATCAGGAGTTGGATTACACGCTGGACACCCAGAAGGGTATACTGCTACAGATATTGTATCTCGTATGAAAAGAATGCAAGGATATAATGTTTTACATCCAATGGGATGGGATGCCTTTGGATTACCAGCAGAACAATTCGCAATTAAAACTGGAAATCATCCAAGTGGCTTTACTGAGAAAAATATTGAAACATTTAAAAAACAATTAAAAACACTAGGGTTTAGCTATGATTGGAATCGAGAAATTTCTACTAGTGATCCAAAATATTATAAATGGACCCAATGGATATTTAAAAGATTGTATGAAGATGGATTAGCCAAATACATTGATATGCCTGTTAATTGGTGTGAAGAATTAGGAACCGTTTTAGCAAATGACGAGATTATTGACGGAAAAAGTGAAAGAGGAGGCTACCCAGTCGTTAAAAAAAATATGCGTCAGTGGGTAATTGATATTCCAAAATATGCCGAAAAGTTATTACAAGGATTAGAAAAATTAGACTGGCCGGAGTCAACCAAAGAAATTCAAAGAAATTGGATCGGGAAAAGTATGGGAGCAACCGTAACTTTTAAAGTAAAAGATCATGAGAAGAATTTTGAAGTATTCACAACTAGATGTGATACCCTATTTGGAGCAACATATTGCGTATTATCACCAGAACATCCTTTAATTGATGAAATTACTACCAAAGAACAAGTAAAAGCTGTCGAAGAGTATAAAAAAATTTGTGCATCTAAAAGTGACTTAGAAAGAACAGAATTAAATAAAGATAAGACAGGAGTATTTACTGGTGCCTATGCCATCAATCCAGTAAACCAGAAAGAAATCCCAATTTGGATTAGTGATTATGTGTTAGTAACTTATGGAACAGGAGCAATTATGGCAGTACCAGCACATGATACAAGAGATTATGAATTTGCGAAAAAATTCAACTTAGAAATCATTCCAGTATTAAAAGGTGGAAATATCGAATCAGAAGCTTATACAGAAGACGGAGAACACATAAATTCTGAATTTCTAAACGGATTAGGAAAACAACAAGCAATCGATAAGATGATTGAATGGTTAGAAGAACATCATTGTGGTACTAAAAAAGTAAATTATCGCCTTCGTGAATGGATTTTTGCAAGACAAAGATATTGGGGAGAACCAATCCCAATCATTCATTTAGAAGACGAGAATTCGGTTGCTTTAAAGGATGAAGAGTTACCTTTAATTTTACCAGAATTAGATGATTACAGTCCTAGTAAAACAGGAGCGAGCCCTCTAGATAAAGCAATAGAATGGGTCAATGTCTCAGTAAATGGCAAAAAAGGAAAAAGAGAGACTAGTACAATGCCCGGAAGTGCTGGCTCTAGTTGGTATTTTCTACGATATATTGATCCAGAAAATGAAAAAGAATTAGCCAACAAAGAATTAATAAAGCATTGGATGCCAGTAGATTTATATGTAGGTGGTCCAGAACACGCCGTAGGACATTTATTATATTCTAGAATGTGGAATCATTATTTATATGATAAAGGAATAGTTTCAGTAAAAGAACCATTTCAAAAATTAGTTCATCAAGGAATGATTCTAGGAGAAAACGGAATTAAGATGGGAAAAAGATATCCTGAATACGTAATCGATCCTAGCGATATTGCAAGAGATTATGGAGCTGATACATTAAGACTTTATGAAATGTTTATGGGACCATTAGAAGCAGATAAACCATGGAGTAGTAGAGGAGTAGAAGGTGCAAGAAGATTTTTAGAAAGAATTTGGAGACTTTATCACGAAGAAGACAAAATTAAAGAAGAGGAAAATAAAAATCTAGAACACATATATCATGCAACAGTAAAAAAAGTAACAGAAGACTATGAAACTTTAAACTTTAACACAGCCATCAGTGGGATGATGATTTTTATCAACGCTGTCTATAAAGAAACAGTTTTCCCAAAAGCATATGCACTTAATTTTTTAAAACTATTAAACCCAATTGCTCCTCATATTACAGAAGAATTATGGAGCCTAATGGGACACGATAATACAATTGCTTATGAACCATGGCCTGTTTATGATGAAGAAAAAGTAAAAGAAAATGAATTAGAAATTGGAGTACAAGTAAACGGGAAACTAAGGGGTACGATTAAAGTAGAAAAGGATGCTGACAAAGAAATATTAGAAAAATTAGCTAAAGACGAAGAAAATGTTAAAAAACATTTAGAAGGAAAGCAAATTGTTAAAGTAATTGTTGTACCAAACAGAATTGTAAATATTGTAGTAAAATAATAAGAAAATACTAAAATAGTATTTTTCTTTTTTGTTGAATAGGAAAGTTCTCCATTCAAGAACAAATAAAAAATTCGTGTCAGATTTTATTCTAACACGACTAAACAAAGGATAGTCAAAATCCTTTTTAAACATATTATTTTTCTATTTTTCTTTATATTCATGAATTTTTCCATGAACACTTATGTAGTAAATTGGAACCATTTTTCCTGAACATTTTTCACAATCAAATCTTGGCGGATAATCAGTATCAACACCAATACTATCTGCTGCATCTAACATTTCTACGATTTTAGTAGGGATTTTTTCTTTTGTTTTACATTTTTGACATATAAATTCTATAAATTTTCCATTCTTTTTCATGACAACCTCCATTTGGTACACCGGTATTGAAATTGCATGACAGTTTTACATTTACTACAAATTAAAGGTGAATCACCAAAAGTTTTTAAACTTAATAAAAACCATTTATTAAATTTTCTTGCAAATTCAATTTTTTTTGGATTTACTAACATAATCATTTTATCATGAAATTTGCTTTTTTACTATAAAATCCATAATATCTGATAGTTTTAAATTGATATTCAGAAATATGTATAATAATTCTTTTGATGAATTCAAATATATGAATTGTTTCTACAACAAATAAATCATCTTCATGTCTTTGATACCAAAAAAGTTATATAATCTCCATCAATTTATAGTATTTTTGAGGCAGCAAAGGCAGGCCTTCCACAATATCTTAATACATATTTGATATTTTGTTTAGTGCCTAGATTTTCATTTTTCTTTGCTCTTACATAGAATCCATTTTTAGAAGTGGAATAAACTTTATTCTTTAACGATCTAAAATTTTCTTTTCCAATATTCTTTTCTAATAAATCTAAAAGAACTTTTTGAAAACGTTTTCTAAGCATATCGAATGGAATAAAATCAATCTTTTTACAATTATTATTACTTACTCCAAGTTCTGCAAGTAGAGCATGTATATGAGGATTCCATTTATCGTCTCTCCCAAAAGTATGTATAACTAAAATAAAACCAGGTTTAAAACCTTTCTTTCCGTATCTATCTTTGAACCAAGAAGAAATGGTTATATTAACAGCTTCAAATAGTAAATATTTTTTAGTAAAGAGGAATTTTTACTGTCAATAATTTAGGAAAATGTCTCAAAATTTTTTAAACATTAACGGAAAAATTTATTCCAATTTCCTTTTGACAAGCAGAAATATTTTTAATAATTTTTAGTCGTTTAATTGATTATTATTTTCAAAAACTGAAAATA
>JALEZJ010000210.1 GCA_022772985.1 Erysipelotrichaceae bacterium
GAGTCCCCGATCATGACCGAACGGATCGCCGCGCTCAGGCACTTCATGTGGGAGCGCTGTCACCATGCCGCGCGGATTTCGCTGCCGGAGAACCTGCCGCTGAGCTATCGCGATGCGCATCTGCCGGACGTGACCCGCACGGCGCTGCGCCTGAAGCAGGCGCTGGCAATGGAAACGCCCTATCTGTTCCCCGGCGAGCTCATCGCCTTCACCCGCACCGTGCCCAACCTGCCGATGATCTTCTCCGACGCGGAGTGGCAGGCGATTTCCTCGACTCATTACATCCACGAGCTGGGCAACGTCAGCAACCTCTCGCCGGACTACGCCTCTGTGATGAACGCCGGCCTGCTGGCTGTCCGCGAAAAGCTGGGCGAAGGAATGGAGCAGAACGCCATGCGCACGTCCATCGACGCGGTGCTGGAGCTGACCCGCCGCTACGAGGCCGCTGTACGCGCCGCCGGAGACGAAACGCTGGCCGAAACGCTGGCCCGCGTGCCCGCGTATCCGCCGCGAACCTTCCGCGAGGCGCTGCAGTCGCTGCGGATTCTGCACTACGCCATGTGGTGCGAGGGCGATTATCACAATACACTGGGCCGGTTCGACCAGTATATGTTCCCTTGGCTGAAGGCCGATCTGGACGCGGGCCGCGAGACCGAAGACAGCGCCTTTGAACTTCTGGAGGCGTTCTTCCTCGCCTGCAACCGCGACAGCGACCTCTATCCCGGCATGCAGCAGGGCGACAACGGCCAGAGCATCGTGCTGGGCGGCGTGACTCCCGATGGCCGCGACGGATACAACCTGCTGTCCGAGATGTGCCTGAAGGCCTCCGCCGAAATCCGGCTCATCGACCCCAAGATCAACCTGCGCGTCAACAAGGACACGCCCATCGAGGTCTATGAGCTGGGCACTCAGCTGACGAAGCTGGGTCTGGGCTTTCCGCAGTACGAAAACGACGACGTGGCCGTGCCTGCGCTGGAAAAGCTGGGATACGAGACCGCCGACGCGCGCAACTACGCCATGGCCGCATGCTGGGAGTTCATCATCCCGGGCCGGGCCATGGAGATTCCCAACATCGGCGCGCTGCCCTTCGCCAACTGCGTCGACAGCGTGATCCGCGAGCATCTCACCGACTGCGAAAGCATGGAAGATCTGCTCTCGCGCATCCGCAGTGACATCTTCGCCCGGGTGCGGGAGACCGTGGCCGAGCGGCACGACCTGTACGTGATCCCGTCGCCGTACCTCTCGCTGTTCTTCGAGGGCTGCGCGGAGACGGGCCGCGATATCTCGCTGGGCAATCGCTACAACAACTGGGGTCTGCACGGCACCGGCCTCGCGCCCGCGGCGGACATGCTGGCCGCGGTGGAGGACGCGGTGTTCGGCGGCGACATTTCAAAGGAAATGCTGCTGGAGGCCATGGAGAAGAACTTCGAGGGCTACGACCAGCTCCACGATCGCCTTTGGAACAGAGCGCCCAAGATGGGCAACGACGACGACCGCGCCGACAAATACGCCGCGTGGTTGCTCTCGGCCTTCGCGGATTCGGTGGAGGGCCTGACCAACGAGCGCGGCGGAATCATCCGCGCGGGCACGGGCTCGGCGATGTACTACATCTTCCACGCCAACGAGCTGGGCGCGACCGCCGACGGCCGCCGGGCGGGCGTGCCGCTGCCGGCCAACTACGCGCCGAGCCTGAACATCAA
>JALEZJ010000004.1 GCA_022772985.1 Erysipelotrichaceae bacterium
CCGTATTTAGAGCAGCTGATAGTTCTGTAAAGGGAATCACTCCATTATTTACCTACTTCGTAATCTTAATCGGATTCCTGCAAATATATAACAAGAAAAAAAACGATACCGTAACTATTTCCAGAGCAATCTCTCTAATGGCTCCATATACGATTGCCTTCACAGTATTATGGTTAGCTATCGTAATAGTCTTCTACTTCCTAGGAATCCCAATTGGAATAGGAACAAATGTAACTTTATAATGATACTTTAATTTCTTAGTATCATTTTTTTATATCAGAAAAATACTTATAAGTATTTTCATAAAATAAAAAGTCTTGACAAAGAAAAAGAAAATATTATAATAACCACTAAGAAAAGCGAGGTAAAAAATGAATAAAAAAGATCCAAAATATGAAAATAAAGAAATTTGCAAACAATGTGGTGGTTATTGCTGTAAAAAAAGTGGCTGTGACTATTTCGTAAGTGATTTTGAAAGTATGAAATTAGATTATCTAGAAAATATCTTAAATACTAAAAGAGTATCTATTATAGCGTCTTTTGATTTTAAAAGACTAAACAATGGAAAACTAGTATATACACCGATGCTATCATTAAGAGCAAGAAATAACAATAGAGATATCATTGACTTATTATCTTTTAAAACAAGCTGTGCTTCTCTTACAGAAAATGGTTGTTACTATGATATAGAAAAAAGGCCAAGTGGAGGAGTAGCCTTAATAGCACAATCAAAAAAGAATTGTTATAGTGAAATTGACAGGTTAACAGAATTAAAAAAATGGGAACCCTACCAAAAAGTATTAGAAAGATTAGTAAAGAGATATACAAAAATGAGTGTAATTGAAAAAATAAAAGAAGATGTAGAAAATTTAATATATAACATTTATACGAAAAATTTTGAAGAAGTATTTCCAGAAGAAATAGAAGATGTATACAAAATGCTTCCCTTATTAGCAGAATGTTTCCCAGAAGAATTTGAAAAAGCAAAATCAAAGTATCAAAAATTAAATCCACATAATTCTGTGAAGTTAAAGAAAAAAATAAAACAAAAATAGATTAAAATATTTACTTGACAAAACAAAAAATCTATTATAATAACTTCCAAAAAAAGAACAGGCTCTATTTTTATATCATTGTCTTAATACTATTAAAAATAATAAAAGGAGTAAAAAAATGAAATATAAATTAAGTAAAGAATTAGTCTATAAAATTATGAAACAAGAAATGAAAAAAACTGGAATAAAAGTAGAAGTTCTACCACTAACAAAATTAGAAAATCTATTCTTAGTAATAAAAGAATCAAAGCAAAAAAATAAAAAATTATACTCCCTTAAACGATTGAAAACAATTCAAACTAGTTTAAAAGAAACAATAGATTGCTTAGGAGATTTTGATTTTGAAAATAATCATCTAAAAATATTTTTAGATGAGCTAAAAAAAGATTCAAAAACGAAAGAAATCTACTTAATACAATTATTAAACACCACTTATCATGAATATAATCATAAAATAACTTGGTCCAAAACCGAAATAACCCCCAATTTAATAAATTTTACTTTACTAATAGAACAATTATTAATAAAAACAACAGAGTTATATAATTCTTATCATAATGATTTTTATGAAGAGATTATTGCTAATATTTATGGAATAGAAAAATCAGAACAATTTTTAAAAAGATACCCAAATATTTTTGAAAAATTAAAAGGATATATTGAAAATGATAAATTAAATTACCAAATCAATTTGATAAATTATGACATAGAACAATTTATCAATTATTTTTCCAAAACAATCCAATCTGCCAACGATAAATCTCGATTTTTTAAAGAAGAATATCCCTATGGAATAGTAAAATGTTTATATACCAAAGAGGGATGTTTCAAAACAATTTTTTCCCTTAGAGACAATAAAGACTGGAATTTTTTAGAAAAAGAAGTACAATATAGTATCGTAGCAAGTAAATCTTATCTGCAATCACAAAAGCTAGAGAATTTATCAAAAGAAGAATTAACTTTTCTAAAGGAAGCCGTAGACTATTCTTACCAACAAGAAATCAACCGCTCTATTCAAAACCAAGAATTAAGAATAAAAATTCAAAAATTTAATAGAGAAATGAAACCAACCTTAGATTATGTTGTTGATTTGATGCCTATTTTAAATAAAAAAGAAAAAAGATGCTTATTAAAAATAAAATACTTAGAAGGATTACAACAAAAAATAAAAAAGCAATTAACTAGTAATACGAAAGCAAAATCTAAAACCCTATCACCTATTTTTAGTGTATCTTATAATAAAAATGGCAATGAATTTACAACTTAAAATATAAATGCTATACTAATATTATGAAAAGAAAGAAGGAATAACATGAGTTTAACAGCAGGAATTGTAGGTCTACCGAATGTAGGAAAATCTACTTTATTTAATGCTATTACCAAACAAGAAATTTTAGCCGCAAATTATCCATTTGCAACCATTGATCCAAATGTGGGAACTGTCATAGTGCCAGATAAAAGAATGGAAGTTTTAGAAAACATGTATCAGCCTAATAGAACCATCCCCACAACTTTTGAATTTACGGATATCGCTGGATTAGTAAAAGGAGCCTCAACTGGAGAAGGACTAGGAAATAAATTCTTATCTCATATAAGAGAAGTAGATGCCATTGTGGAAGTAGTAAGATGCTTTGATGATAAAAATATTATCCATGTAGATGGAACGGTGGACCCAATTCGGGATATTGAAGTAATTAATCTAGAACTAATTTTCTCAGATCTAGAAATTATTGAAAATAGAATAAATAAAATAGCTAAAAAAGCCCAAACTTCTAAAAATAAAGAAGATGTAACAGAATATAATTTACTACTTCGAATCAAAGAAAATTTAGAGAAAAACATTCCCATTAGAAAATTAGAATTGAATGAAGAGGAAAGTAAAATATTGTCCAGTTTTCGCTTAATTACAGCAAAACCAATCATTTATGTAGCAAACGTATCAGAAGAAGATATCATGAGTGGAGAAAATGATTACGTTAAAGCCGTAAAAGAATACGCTAAGAAGGAAAATTCAGAAACCGTCATGATCTGTGCTAAAATAGAAAGCGAACTAGCAGAATTAGAATTAGAAGAAAAAACAGCTTTTCTAAAGGATTTAGGAATAGAAGAAAGTGGCTTATCTAAATTAATCAAAAGTACATATTCCTTACTAGGATTAGCAACTTATTTTACTGTAGGCCCAGATGAAGTAAAAGCTTGGACTTTTAGAAAAGGAATGAAAGCTCCTTCTTGTGCGGGATTAATTCATACTGATTTTGAAAAAGGATTTATCCGAGCAGAAGTAATGAGTTATGATGACTTAATAGAATGTGGAAGTGAATTAAAAGTAAAAGAAAAAGGCAAAATGCGCCTAGAAGGAAAAGAATATATCATGCAAGATGGAGATATCTGCCACTTTAGATTCAATGTATAATAAAGTCACAATCGAATATACTAATAAAATCTGAAACATCAAGAAAAATACTTCTAAGTATTTTATGCTACTAAAACTAAAATAACAAAGAAAGAGGAATAGAAATGGATAGAAATCAAATTGAAGAAAAAGATAAATGGAATCTAACCCAAATTTTTAATAACATGAATGAATTTAATCAAGTTTATGACAAAGTCAAAAAAGAAATACAAGACTTTTCTAAATATGAAACCACCATGGATAATAACGCTACTACTTTTTATAATACTCTAAAACTACATGATGAAATTAATAGAAAACTAGAAAAATTATATGTTTATACAAGTTTATTATTTGACTGTGACACTTCAAATAATGACAGCCAATCCCTAAAATTAAGAGTAAGTAATTTATATGATGAATGGAGTAAATCAAGCTTTTTTATCACCCCAACTATTCTAAAAAAAGACTATCAAGAAATAGAAAAATACTATCAAGAAGAACCAAACTTATTAGAGTATGAAATCATGCTAAGAAGAGAATTTCGTTATAAAGAACACACGCTAAGTGATGTCGAAGAAAAATTATTATCTAGTATGACAAAAGCTATGGGAAATGACTATCAAACTTATAATTTATTAAAAGATTCAGATTTAACTTTTGGTACCATTCATGATGAAAATAATGAAGAAGTAGAACTAACTTGTAGCAATTATTCGATCTATATTGAATCAACCAATCGAAAAGTCAGAAAAGAAGCCTTCCAAACTTTATATAAAACTTACAAACAATTTATCAATACTTTTGCTTCTACCTTAAGTGGATCTATTAATGAAAATATTACCATCTCAAAGCTTAGAAAATACAATTCTACAATAGAATGGTGCTTATATGCAGATGAACTAGATACCAGTATCTATAATAATTTAATAGACTCTGTATCAAATAATTTAGAAACATTATTTCAATACTATGATTTAAAAAAAGAAGTATTAAAGTTAGAAGAACTTCATTTATATGATATTTATACTCCAATTATAAAAGATTTTAACAAAACATATCCTTTTGAAGATGCCAAAGAAATTGTTCTAAAAGCCCTATCTGTATTAGGAGAAGATTATATAAACATCCTAAGAGAGGGCTATGACAAAAACTGGGTAGACGTCTATCCAACCAAAGCCAAAAGAACTGGTGGATATTCAGGTGGTTGCTATGACACAGAACCATATATTTTATTAAACTATCAAGAAAAGTATAATGATTTATCAACTCTAGCCCATGAATCAGGCCACTCTATGCATAGCTATTATGCAAGACAAAACAATCCATATCAGTATGGAGACTATACCATCTTTGTAGCAGAAGTAGCATCCACAGTAAATGAAATCTTACTTGCCAAATATCTACTAAAAACTAGTAACGAAAAAGAAGAAAAATTATTTATTTTAGATAATTTAATGAATCTATTCAAAGGAACCATTTACCGTCAAACCATGTTTGCCGAATTTGAACGCGATATTTATAAAGATGCCGAAGCAGATATTCCGCTAACAGCCGATTATTTATCAAATAAATATTATAAATTAAACCAAAAATACTTCGGTAATAATGTCGTTGTGGATGAAGAAATTAAATATGAATGGTCCAGAATCCCACACTTTTATTATAATTTTTATGTATATAAATATGCAACAGGCATATCAGCTGCTTGCCATATCGCAACCAATATCCTAGAAGGAAAAGAAAATGCAGTAGAAAATTATAAAAATTTCTTAAAATGTGGCACTACCAAAAATCCAATTGATTCCCTAAAATTAGCTGGAGTCGATTTAACTAAGAAAGAAGTAATAGATTCAGCTTGCCAAATGTTTCAAGAAACTATTGAAGAATTTAAAACTTTATACGAAGAAAGTAAATAAAATTGCTTTCTTTTTTTGATAAATGAAAACAATAGTTAAGTTTATAGATTAAATAATCATAGCATTTATAACTAGAATATTATTATAAGGTAAGAGAAAATCAAAAATGAAAGAAAGAAGAAAAAAGTATTTACGCCTCCAACAGGAAAACCATCTTATCTAAAACTTAATAGGAAAGAAAAAAGAGAAGGAAGCATTTTAATTGAATAATCATAATAAAATAAAATGAGGGATTATTTATGGACCATTATTATTTTTTATTAAGATTATTAATCTGTTTTCTATTAAGTTTTTGTATAGGATTAGAAAGAGAACTTAGAGGAAGTAGTGCAGGCCTTAGAGCCAATATTATTGTCTGCTTAGGTTCTTTTTTATTTGTATCAGCTTCCTTTAATTCTTATGATGATGATATGATGAGAATACCAGCCCAAGTAATCTCTGGAATAGGATTTTTAGGAGCAGGTTCTATTATGATTAATGATAATAAAATTAGAGGCTTAAATACAGCTGCTACCATGTGGTGCGTAGCAGCTATTGGTGTTCTAACAGGCTTAAAATTAATCTTTGAAGCAGTATCCGGAACAATTGCCATTATTTTTACCAATCTATTTATTAGAAAAATAAAAAAAACAATCAAGATAGGTCGCCATATCGATGATGATTTATAACTTAATTTAAAATAAAAACATAAGATTTAATATGAAGAACCAAGATCAACTAACAGAATTAAAAATAGATGAATGGATATGGATTACTTTTATTGCCTTAAGTCTTTTAAATATTTTTGGCGATGAATATGAAAAAGATTATTGCCTAAATAATGATATTGAAAAAGATAGAATTGCTAAAAAAATATTTACATTCACAGTATTCATATCTCTTCTAATTTATCTGTATCTAGCTTACCAAAGATATCATAAGGTAAAAAAATTAAGATTACAATGCCAAGACTCTAAAATTTGGGAAACAAGACTTTTTGGTAGTATGTTAGTAGTACTTGCAACCATATTATTCTTATATTGCCAAATAGAAGATACCAATGCCAGCAATCCTTCTATTGTATAAAATATTTTTAAAGAATCCATGATAAGAACACTTTACAATATGTTTATTTTATGTATAATTAAAATAGAAGGAGTAAAAAAATGGGAAGTTTAAAAAAAATAATTTTATCTAGTATCATACTACTAACAGCAACTGGATGTGTAAAAATGGAAGTATCAATGGACATCAACAAAGATAAAAGTATGAATTTAAATTTAATTGAAGCAGTAGATAAATCTTTAAAAAATAGTGACAATACAACAGAAATATTAGAGGAAGAAGAAAAAAAAGACTTAGAAGCAGCTGGTTTTATAATAGAAAACTATTCTAAAGATAATATGGAAGGCTACCAAATTAGTAAATCAATAAAAAATATAGATACAATCAGTACAGCAGAAAATATTACTGCAGATTTAGAAATATCCAAATTATCTAAAGACAAGTATATGTTTACAATAAAAAAAGGATTCTTCAAAAATACTTATCAAGCAAAAATCAGTGTAAAAGATAAAGATGAAATTTATGAGGAAAGTAATGATTTTACAGTCAACGAGGAAGAAGATACTAACATAGAAGATGAGTTCTATGATGATCAATCTGGTACTTCAGATGAATGGGTTCAAGAATCAGATGATACTGCTGATTGGAATTTAGAGGATAATGAAGATAGCTTAGATTATGCGGCTTTAATGTCAAGCCTAGATTTGAAAATGAAAGTAAATCTACCATATAAAGCACTAAGCAATAATGCTACTACCGTAGAAGCAGATGGGAAAACCCTAACTTGGGACTTACTAAAATTAGAAAGTGATACAATAGAATTTGAATTTGAATTATATAATACCAATAATATTATAATAACTATTGTTCTAACAATTGTTGTAGTAATCCTAATAGGCTTCAATATAAGATCAAAAAGAAAAAAACAAAAGATATCAACCAATCCAGTTCCAGAACAAAACAAGTTAATGGAAGAAAAACAGGATGAAGCAGATATCCAAGCAAGTTCTGAATTAGACTTTTCCACTAAGAAAATAGAGGAAGAAAAGATGGATATCCATGAATCTACTTTAAAAGAACAACCATCATCATTTTTTAAAGAAGATGTAAAATCAATTCATCTAAAGAAACCTTTAAATCATAAAGATAAGGATACAAAAACTCTATCCCAAGAAAAAGAACAAGTAGAGAAAAAGGAGAATACACTTACTTCTAAGCCAGAAAAATTTGATATTTTTACAGTAGATTTAAGAAAAAAAAGACCAGTACCTACAGAATCATCTTCTTCCACTTTTGCAACAGAAAAAAGGGAAGAGAATCATGATAAACCACTCAATGAATCTATAAAAAAACCAATAGACAAAACAAAACCAATCTTTCCTGAAAGATAAAATATTTTTATAAACATTTAAAATCCATCCAAAGATGGATTTTATTGTTACTATCTAGAGAAATTTATAAAAAGAAAAATAAAATAAATATTTACAATTTCCAAATGTTTATGATATAATAGCACATGAGCGAAAGCTCCTTGCCTATTAGTAGGCCGTGATAGACCATAAGGAGGTGTAAAAATGAATAAATATGAAATTATGTTTATTGTAAGATCAGATATCGATGAAGACACAAGAAAAAATACTGTAAAAGCATTAGAAAAGATTCTAACAGATAGTAAAACAACAATTACATTATCAAAAGAATTAGGTCAAAAAGAATTTGCCTATGAAATCAAGAAAATGAAATCTGGATACTACTATCTATATAACATTGAAACAGATTCTAATGAAGTAACAAAAGAATTTGATCGTGTAGCAAGAATTGATGAAAACATTGTAAGACACTTAATATTAAAAATAGAGGATTAGGAGTGTAGTATGAATAAAGCAATATTAATCGGAAGATTAACGAGAGATCCTGAATTAAGATATACTAGTTCTAATAGAGCTGTATGTCAATTTACAGTTGCTATTGATCGACCATTTACCAATCAAGCATCTGGTCAAAGAGAAGCCGACTTTATTAATGTCGTAGCTTGGGATAAGACAGGTGAGAATGTTGGTAAATATATGACCAAAGGAAGATTAATTGCAGTAGAAGGTAGAATTCAAACAAGAAACTATGAAAATAATGAAGGTAGAAAAGTGTACGTCACTGAAGTAATTGCTAGCAATGTTCAATTCTTAGAATCAAGAAATGCTAGTCAAAATACTGGAAATATGGGATTTGATTCTATACCAGAACCACCAGTAGAAAAAACTCCATATGATTTTGCGGAAGAAAATCCTTCTTCAACCAAACAACCAACTATGAATGTAGAAGATGAAAAAGATCCTTTTGCATCATTCGGAGAACAAATCGAAATCAGTGATAACGATTTACCTTTCTAAAAAGGAGGAAAAAGAATGGCAGAATTTCGTAAGAAAAGAAAAAAAATATGTCATATGTGTGCTGGAAAACCAGTAAATTATAAAGATGTAGCAATCATTAGTAAATATATTAATGATAGTGGTAAAATTTTACCAAGAAGATTTACTGGCACATGTGCTAAACACCAAAGAGAAGTAGCAAAACAAGTAAAATTAGCAAGATTTATGGGCTTTGTACCATTTTGTAAATAAAATGAAAGAACCAATAGATAAAGTATCAAGCTTTCCAAAAGAAAAGTTGATACAGAAACAAATTTGGTTCTTTTTTATATAGAAAACTACAAAAGCTAAAAATATTGAATAAATTTTATGATATTTATGTTACAATAAACAAGAAAGGAGCATCCGATGAAACATTGCATTATCATTTATAATCCAAGTTCTGGACATAAAGAAGTAAAAAAATATTTAAAAGAAATAGAAAAAATAATAATAAAAAAAGGATATAATGTAGAAATCATTGCTACCAAATATAAAGGACACGCAACTGAAATTGTCGAAGGAATCAAACAAGCAGATTTAGTAATGTCTTTCGGAGGAGATGGAACTTTCAATGAAGTAATGACCGGAAACTTCAAAAGAAAAGAAAAATTATTACTAACCCACATTCCAGTTGGAACAACCAATGATATTGGAGCAATGTTAGGTTATACTAAAAATATAATGGAAAATGTCAAATTATCCTTAAATGGAGTAATAAAAGATTTTGATATTGGACTAATCAATAAACATCCCTTTATTTATGTAGCGGGCTTTGGAAAATATACCAATATTTCTTACGAAACTCCAAGAAAATTAAAAAAGAAAATAGGGCACCTAGCCTATATCAAAGAAGGAATAAAAACATTTTTTCAAAAAACAAAACTATATGATGTTACTTATGAAATAGATGGCGAAACCTATCGGGGACTATTTTCATTTATACTCATTTCAAACGCAAATCACATAGCAGGTGTAAAAAATGTATATAAAGATGTAAAATTAGATGACAATCAGTTTGAAGCAGTATTTTGTACAATTAGAAAAAGAAAAGATATCTTAAAAAGTTTATATTTCTTAACTTTGTATGATCCCAGTAAAGTACCAGGAATTTACTTCTATCGAACCAATAATATCAAAATTAAAATAAACAACGCTGATCACGAGACATGGTGTATTGACGGAGAAAAACTAACCAAAAATCCGGATGATAAATATGATATCAATTTAGAAAACAACATCAAAGTATTAATCCCTAAAAAAAATATAAATAAATTATTTGAAAAAAATACTTAATTAGAGTAAGCCCTAGTTAAGTATTTTTATTGAAATAAATTACTTTAGATGCTATAATAACAATCCATAAGAAGGAGAACGATTTATGAGTCAAATGGAAGAAAACATTTTAAAAGTAATATATACTTATTCAATAAATCAAAAATTACCAGATAAGCAATTTATAGAACAGCTAGTAGAGATTATTTTAAAAGATAGATCCCTAAAAGAATATATCAAAGAACTAGTTTTTATGCCAAATCCAAAAGAGAAATTAAATTTCATAGCCACAATGGGATATGGAGCAATAACTAAAAGAATATATATCTATCAAGAAAATTTATATATAGTCTTAAAAAAAGAAATGAAAGAATTGAATTTAAATAAAATAGAAGCTATGTTTTATGCCAATTTTAGAACTGCACAAATGTTGCTTCATGAAATAGAACATGCCATCCAAGAAAAACAAATGGACAAATTACCATTTAATATAAATAAATATGATATAGAAACTCAACTATTTAGAATCTATAAATATGACACAGAAGAATCAAAAAAACTAATGAATCACTTGGCAACATCAAAAAATCCAGTTTATCAAAAGAAACTAGCAGAAAAAAGAACTCTATATAAAACATTTTATGCATATGATCCATTAGAAAGATTAGCACAACTTCATTCCTTAACAATAGTAAAAAAAATGATTACACCACTACAAAGACAATTACCTAATTTATATAAAATAGAAATGTATAATTTGTTTGAGGAATCTTTAAGTGGTTATGAGCCCACTTTCTTTGAAATAAAATCACCAACACTAGAACACTTAAAAGGATTACAGTATTTAGAAAAACTAAAAGATTTAGAAATTTATAGTAATAACAATAAGACTTTAATATCTAACATTTTAAATCAGTACTCCTTACAAACCAGATTAGATCTAGGACTTCCATTAACTAAAAGAGAATACCATGAATTAAAAAGAACTCTAAATTCTATAAAAATACTAAACTAGAATAAACTCTAGTTCAGTATTTTTATGATATTTCATCTTTTAACCTCTTTTCTAATTCTTTTTCCATTGCTGGTAACCCATATTCTTCATTATAATAATTAGGAAACTCCATCAAATGAGCTAAAGCAATCTTTCCGGTCATCATTAAATCATTATTTGTAACGTTAGTAACAGGATTAGCATATCCATGTTCTAGTTCAATATTTAAACCAACAATTAAATCTTGAATAGAAAACTTATCAAAGACAATTCCTAATTCATTTGCTACCAATACAGCATCCTCTAAAGAAAACATATTAATCACCAGTAAATAATATGTAATAAAATGCATTTATATGATAAAATTTTTATTAGAAAGGTAGTAGATAGGTATGGAAAGAATAGATAAAATAAATTATTATTTAGATTTAGCAGAAACAACATTAGAAAGAGGAACTTGTATCAGAAGAAATTTTGGTGCCGTAATTATCAAAAATGATGAAATCATCTCAACAGGATACGTAGGAGCACCAAGAGGTAGAAAAAATTGTTGCGACATAAAGACATGTATTCGAGAAAAGTTAAATGTTCCAAGAGGAGAACGCTATGAACTATGCAGAAGTGTGCATGCCGAACAAAACGCCATCATTAGTGCAGAGAGAAATAAAATGATTGATGCCACCATGTTTTTAGTAGGAAAAAGTTATCAAGATGGAAGCTATGTGGAAAATTCCAATCCATGTGCACTATGTAAAAGAATGATTATTAATGCAGGAATTAAAGACATTTATATTAGAGATACAAAAGATAAATATCGACATATCTTAGTACAAGAATATATTGATAATGATGAATCTGTAGAAGGAATAAAAGGATATTAGATTTGATATCCTTTTTCTATACAAAAAAACTCTTTTCTGTAAAATTTTAGAAAAACATTTACAAAAGAAATTTTCTTATGCTATAATCTAATTATAATACCAAAGGGTATTACATAACATAGAACTTACAAAAAGGAGGAAAGATTTATGTTAAAAACAAAAGTAGGTTATAGTAAAATAGCAGACGCTTATGAAGCCGGTGTAGAAACAGCTAAAAATTCTACGGAAGGAATCAAAGCAAAAGTAGGATTATTATTCAATTCTGTTGGCTATGATCAAAAAAAATTAATGGAAGGAATTAAATCTGTAATGCCTGATGTAGATGTTATTGGATGTACTTCATCAGCTGGAATCATTACTCCAGAAGGTTATATGATCGATGAATCAGGTACAGCTGGAATGTTAACTCTAGACGATGATGAATTAACAGTAGCGTGCTATGGTATGGCAAAAGGAAAAAGTGCCAGAGAAACAGGTCGTGAAGTAGCCCTAAAAGCTTTAGAAAAAGCCGGACTTGACTATGCACCAGACTATTTCTTTATGAGTGCATCACCTGCCGAAGAAGAAGAATATATTAAAGGAATTCAAGATATTATTGGTAGAGTACCATGTTTTGGTGGAAGTGCTGCCGATAATACAGTAGAAGGAAAATGGTCAATTTTCTATAATGATACAATATTCTCTGATGGTGTAGTAGCAGCTTTCTTCTATACAGGAAAAGATATTGCTACCGTTTATACTGGAGCTTATAATGAAACCAAAGATATGGGTATTATTACCAAATTAAATGGTGTAAGAGTATTAGCAGAAATTGATGGTGTACCTGCTACAGATAAATATAAAGAGTGGCGTGGCTTAGATGATGAAGCTGTAACCGGTGGAAATCTTCTAGTAACAACCATTGAAAGCCCATTAGGAGTAAAAGACAGACTAGGAAACTTAACAGCAATTCGTCACCCAATGAATGGTAATGATGATAAGTCTATGAATATTGGAGCAAACTTAGCAGAAGGAACAGCAGTAATTAGAATGGAAGCTTCTGTAGATGAATTAATCAATTCAACAGGTAAAACTTTAAAAGAATTAAAGAAAAAATGCCCAAATGCTGCTGGATATTTATTAGTTCACTGTGGAGGACGTCGTCTAGGTATCGGAGACAGAATGAACGAAGTATATGAACAATTAAAGAAAGAAGCTGGAGAT
>JALEZJ010000030.1 GCA_022772985.1 Erysipelotrichaceae bacterium
AGTAGGTTTAACAGAGTCAGCCTTAGTCAGAAGTTTATTAGATGAATATTATCCTAAGGAAAAGCCACCAAAAGAATTTTATGATTTAATAACTGAATTAAGAAAAATTGGTATTAATTTAAATCAAATTGCTCATATTGCCAACATTACTCATTTTATTGATAATAATAGATATGGGGCAAATGTTAAAGAATTAAGAAAATTAATAAAAAAAATAAAGGCTGAATATTTATAATTGATAATTTGGTTTTGCTATTAAAATAAGTGAACTTATGATATAATTTTATTGTAGTTATATAAATATGGAGGTTGAAGTGAAAACGATATACTTTATAAGACATTCTAAGCCAATTGATGTTAATAATGAATTTAATGATGAAAGTCTTCAAGAAAAAAATGAAAAAAGGATATTATCTATTGAAGGAGAACAAATTGCTTTTAATTGGTTTAATCATGATGAATTTGATAATATAAAAGAAGTATTTTCTTCTAATTATGTAAGAGCAATAGGAACGGCTAAATATTTAGCAGATAAAAATAATACAAAAGTTGTTGTGGTCCCTGAATTTGGTGAAAGAAAAATAGGAATAAAATCATGGGATCAATATACTAGTGATTTTGAAATTCATCAGTTTAATGATAATAATTATAAATTAAAAAATGGAGAATCTTTAAATGAAGTTCGGGAGAGAGAATTTAAAGCATTAATTAATATTTTAAATAGTAGTAAATCAAATAGAATAGCAATTGTTTTTCACTCTACTGCTATGATGACATTACTTAAAACTTGGTGTGAAGTTAGTTATGATTCTGATTATTATTTTAAAGGTAATAAATTTTTTGATGGTAAATGGAATTATTGTGAGACATTTAAATTGAAATTTGATGATGATAATAATTTAATAAGTATAAAAAATTTAAGGTGATTATTTATGGATAAAAAAATATTTTTATTAAAACAATTATCTTGCATTATAAAAAGTATGAAATATATAGATAACAACAAGGAAGAATTTGAAGATAGTGATGTAAATCAAATATCAAATTTATTGTTATCTATCCCACAATTTCGTGATTCCTTAGACATAGATGATATTGAAATGATTATTAATAAATATAATATTATTGTTAAAAATATATGGAATAAATATTTATCAGATCCAAATTTAACTAGTGATGGTAACTTTTTAGTCCATAGAATGAGAAATTTTATTGAAGGGCCATTTCACTCTCCTAATATTTCCTGTTCCTTAGTTACACCAGAACATTATTCAATATTTGCTAGTAAAAAAGAATTAACACCAGAAGATATTTCAATCGGACTTATTATTAAACCAAACAACATTATAATTGCGCAAGATCATGATACAGGGACTTTTAATGATAACGATCAAGATCCAAATGATATGATTGTTGCTGCTCATAATTATGTTATTTTAACACCTCAACAAATCATGTGTAATGTAAAGAAACAATCATTAAAAAGAAATGGTGAATTGTTTAATTATAAAAATCATGAATTTTATAGTGAAATAGTTTGTGATGATTTTGAAGTAATAGGGGTTTTTTCAAGAATTTCATGCAATTATGATAAGTTATCAGATAATGCTAAAGAAAAATATTTACTAACAGAAAAATATGCAAAAAATCTTGGATTGCCTTTTTTAACTTTTAATTTAGAAGAATCTAGAAAAAAAGTGAATGGTAAATGTAAGTAGTAAGGAGTATGATACTTAATGTCAAAGTATGTAAAAGTAATGTTTGGAAATAAAGGGGCAAATTTTGAGTATAAGATAGGCGAAGTTAATGTAGCAACTGTATGGAATCCAAAAGCAGAAAATGGTAGAGATTTTGGGGGATTTAATTATGCTAGTGAAGAATGTATTTTAAGATGGCTTCATAGAGGAGATACATTATATGATGTAGAAATTCCGGAGGATGCTGATAATATTAAAGTTGAGGGTGCTACAACAATCTATAGAACTAATAAAATAATACTTAAGAATCCAAGAGCAGTTGATGATGAAATGGCACTTCATTTTTATAAAATATCTAGTATTCCTGAAAAATCATATTATAGAGCATTAGGTGTTGTAAGTATTATGAATTATAAAAATACTGCGCTTGCTATATTAAAAGATAAAGTTAATAAGGATAATATAGATATTGTTTTAGAAGAGTGGAATGACTTTATTGATCATGGAGGTAAAGAAGATAGAGGTAGTTCGACTGTTGATATGATAGAAAAAGAACTATATAAAATAAAAGGATAACTTGGTGATGTTATGGATTTAAAATTTAAATTAGATAATAATAGTTTTCATGCAAGAGTAAGTGCTATTATTTATAATAAAGATAAAACAAAAGTTTTATTATTTAAAGTAGAAGATGGAAGAGATTTTTATTTACTTCCAGGTGGTAGAATAGAGTTTAATGAAGATAGTCTAACTGCTATTAAAAGAGAAATAAAAGAAGAAATTGGTTATGAATTAGAATATAAATTATGTAATGTTGAAGAAAATTTTTTGAAAAGAAATAATGAAAATATTATGCAATATAATTTTTGTTATAAAGCAATCTATAACGGTGTAATAGAAAAGCAAGATTTTAATTGTTTAGATCATGAAGGACAAACTTTTCATTGGATAAATATAAGTGATATAGATAATATTAAATTATTCCCTAAAATGAGTAGTAATTATATAAAAAATATTAATGACAATATTAATCATAAGATAGAAAGAAGTATTGATAATGAATAAAGAAGATTACTTGAAAAAAGTGAATTCTAAATTAAGTGGTAAATCAAAAGAAATTATGTTGAGGCAAATAGAAAATTATTATAAAAGTAAAGAGATGGAAATAGCAGAACATAATTATAATATTGGGGATGATGTTTATTTAAAGAAGGGGACTTTATTACATGGAACTTATAAAAATATTGAAGGATTAGAAGAAATTGTTAAAAATGGATTAATATCTAGTTGGTTTATTGATGGTAGAGGTTCTAAATATCCTAGTTCTGTTGGAGTATGGAATTTAAAAAAAGATTATTTATTAAAAGAATATATTAACTTTTATTCTGGTGGAACAATTAGATATTTTAATCAATTAGATAATGATAAAGAAACTGAAGTTATTTCTTATAATGAATTTAACAAAATTATAAAAAAAATTAAAAGTAAAGGTTATTTAGCATGGGGAATGGAGCAAACTAAAGAAGCAAGATTTATGCCAAGTTTAGTTCAAGACAAAGTACAAATAGGTATTATTTTTAATAGTGATATTGTACATAAAAGTAATCTTTTAGATGGAGATATATTAAATCCTAATAATGTTAGTGATGATGATGTTAAACCATTTGTAAATGAAGAATATTATAATAAGTTTATTGTTGATAGACAAAATAAGGATGACTTTTTTACTGATAGGGAAAGTGCCATTTTATTTGGAATTCCAGCAAATTTTATTGAAGGGATATTAGTGGGAAGAAAGTATGAAAAAGATAAAAAAATGTTAGGTAGAATAAAAAATATATTACCATATTGTTATATATGCAATTTAGATGGGAAAGTAATAAAAGTATAGTATAAAAAATTTAAATAGCATATTAAAATAAGTTGGGAAAAAGGTATAAGAAAATAACATTTTAATGTCTATTGGTATGAATGGTATTGGTGTTAGGATATAAATATAAATTTAGATAAATAAGTAAATAAATTTTTTAACTATAATTTGCTTATTTTTTTATATTTTAGTATAATTATATTGTGGTTGAAATGAAGAAAAAGATTATTAAAGATATGGTATATTTATTAGATAGGCAAGGTTATATATCATTTTATTTACATAATGTAAAATATACTATTATTCATGTAGATAATGAATTTATAATTAAGCAATCAGGGTGCAATAATCTAATTAGATTTAATGAGATAACAGATTTATTTCAAAATTATAAAATATATGGAGATTCATTAATAGAATCTTTAGAAGATATAATAATAAAATGGGAAAGGTGAAACTTTATGAAAATTTTTATTCCAAAAGATACAGCAGTAAAAGATATTGTTCGTAATGTTGACGAGAGTATAATTCAAAAATTAATACAAAGTTGTATGAAAATAAAAAAAGATGATGAATATGCAAAAATATATAGTACATTTTATGAAACTAAATATAATGTACAAGATTTATCTAGTAGGGAAAAAGAATTAGAAACATACTTAAGTAGTATTGCATCTATTCAATCAAATAATGTTAGAACGAAAGTTCAAGGAAAAGAATATAGATGGATTATAATTGATGAAAACAATATAGGAACAACAGCATTTAGATATTATTTTGCTCCAAATCCCATTAATATGCATGAAATTGTAAAAAAACTAACAACTGAATTATCTGGAAAAAAAATACCTGTTAAATTTAAGTATCAATTAAAAGATAAAATGAATGAATGCGATCGGATTATATTGTATTCTGATTCTGAACATCAAAAAGATATTGAACAGGCAATACAAAGAGTTTATAAGGAAAACCCAAGTTTATTTGTTGGTTCAGAAAGACCATTATCTTGGATTTATACTTCAAATTCTCCTAATGTATTTTTAGCTCCTGAAACACCAAATAGTTCTTATGGGGAAGAATTTGCCAAAACTATGATTGAAGCAAAAGAAATGTTTTGCTATTTCTATGGAATAACTGATAAGAATAATAAAATAAGTTTAAAAGATGATGAAGCTACAAAAGCATTAGAATATATGGAACTTATAATTGGATCATTATTATTAAGAAAAGGATTATTATTTTCAAAAGATGGGAAAAGAATAGTTTTTAAAGATAATATTAAAACTTCTTATAATTATGAAACAGGTGAATTGACTTGTTTTTCAGATGATTCTCTTGGACAACATCATTCTGTTGTTTATTCGCAGAATATTGATGGTAAAAATGCACTTTTAAATAACTTTTATGGAATATCAGAAATGAAAGAACAAAAAGGTGCTAAAGTTGAACATTTAACGCAACAAGAAAGAAGAAGACAGTTACATGAAATTTTTGGATGGTATCCTGAAGAATTTAATAGCACAAATAATAAAGTTTCACGAAGATAAAAGATAGATCGTATAATTACGATCTTTTTACTTTGGAGGTGTTTATGGCAGTAACTAAGATATGGAAAATTAAAACTAATTTAAAGAAAGTCATAGATTATATAAAAGATGAAGAAAAAACTATTAATGAAGATTATAATAAAGATATATTTAAAGATTTACATAATTTAATAGATTATACTACTAATGATTATAAAACAGAAAAGAAGTGTTATGTTACTTCAATTAATTGTGATGAAGATGATCCTTTAGAAGATATGATTAATACTAAAAAGAGATTTAATAAGATAGATGGAATATTAGCCTATCATGCTTATCAATCATTTAAAGAAAATGAAGTAACGCCAGAACTTGCCCATGAAATAGGTATTAAATTAGCAGAAGAAATGTGGGGAGACAAATTTGAAGTAGTTGTATCAACTCATCTTAACACTAATCATATACATAATCATTTTGTTATTAATTCTGTATCATTTATAGATGGTAAGAAATATTATGATAGTAAAAGTAAATATGCTGAATTAAGAAATTTATCAGATAGTATTTGTGAAGAATATGGATTAAGT
>JALEZJ010000045.1 GCA_022772985.1 Erysipelotrichaceae bacterium
ATTAAATGAATGTTATGAAGTTAATTTATATAAAGGTACATTTTATAAAGATACTGAAAAATTAGATATTGGACCAATATTAAAAGATGAAATACCAGTAAGAATTTTCCCATTACAAAAAAATAATAATGGAGATAATAATTGGTTATCAATGGGAATGCTTGCTACAAAGAATAACCCAAATGATATAAAGGTAAATATTAGAGATGTATTTGAAACAATACCAGATAATGTTACCGAAGAAGATTTTTAAAATGCGTGACACGTTTTGTTACGAAGTAATGAAAGTGGCGATAGCAATTTAAAAATTAATACTTTATGTAGTTTTAAGCATTACGTAGTTTTTGTTAATACGAAATAAAGTAAACGGATTCTAAGGTGTTAAACCTTAGCCCACTGGATATTTTGTATGGAACGTACAAAATTCCTAGGGGGTTAGAAATTTTGGATGACCAAAATGACCACTCAAGAGGTCACTTCTAGAAAGGAGGAAAATTATGTCAGAACTTGCTTATTCATTACATTTAGGTAGTGATAAGAATAAGAAAAATATATCAAGAAAAAATGGTAAAAATAATTTAAGTGGAACAACATCTTTACCAAATAATGCTATTCAAAATGTAAGACAATTATCAAAAGTTGATAAGCATAATTATAGAAAATATGATAATGACCAAGACTTAATAGAAATAGTTAGAGGAACTTCTTCTCCACTTGATGATGCAAAAGAATTATATTTAAGTGAATTTGAAGAAGCAAGATTGGAATATAATTCAAAGCAATCAAGACCTAGTCGTATGATAGATAATTATTTTGATAATGTATCTAATAATGAGAAAAAGGATCTTGCTTGTGAAATTATTCTAGAACTTGGAGATAAAGAGTATTGGGATACTAAAGATGAAACATTTAAAAAGAAAATGTCAGAAGTTTATAAAAAACAGGTTGATGATTTAGAAATGCTTGTTCCTAACTTTAAAGTAGCTAGTGCTATTATTCATTATGATGAAACAAGTCCACATTTACATATTGTTGGTGTTCCAATAAAATATAAAAATAAAAATGGTATGGAAAAACAAGTTGGTAAATCTGATGTGTTTACTAAAGAATCTCTAATAAGATTACAAGATAAAATGAGAACTTTATGTATTGAAGAGTTCAATCAAGTTTATAGTTTAGATTCCACTTTAAAACAAAAGCAAAAAGGTAGAAATAGAGATATTTATGTATCTGATATGGATAACTATATTGAAATGAAAAAACAAATTGAAAAGAATACTGAAAACTTAAAACTAGCCAATAAAAAATCTTCGGAATTAAAGCAAAACTCTAAAGATATAAAAGATAAAATTGATATATTAAAAATATCTAAATTAAATAAAGATAATTATATTTTATCAAAAGAAGATAAAGATTCTTTTATCGACTTTATCAATCAAGTAGACAGTACCAACAAAGAATATGATAAAATTCAAACTTTATCTAATACACTAGTTAATGTACATGAACAATTAAAAGATAAAAATAATAAGATTAAAACTCTTAATGAAAATAATGATGCACTTAATTTAAGAGTTAAAACTTTAAACGATACAATTAAAGAAAAAGACAATGAAATATCATTTTTAAAATCAAAAATAAATGATTTAAAGAATACATTAGATTACTGGAAAGATAAATTTAATAAATTAATATCTTTCTTACATAGTAAACTTCATAAATGGTATGATAAAGATGATAAATATATTGATGTAATTAATGAAATGTTTGAAGACAATATTTTAGATAATGATGACATTGAAGGTTTAGATTTAAGCAAAGAAAAAGATGATTTTGAAAGATAATTAACATTTTCGCTAACAAACAAATTGAAAACGTGATATAATAAATAGTCATAGGGGGGCAAACATGGATAAAACAAATATATTATATGATCATTATAAAGATACATTTTTAATTCAAAAAGAGAATGAAAAAAGTAGGAATAAACTGTTTTTAGCTTTATGTATTTGTATTTTAGTATTAATGTTGATGGTTGTATATCCAAATAACATATATGAAAACTTGCAAGAATTTCTTTTGGATAAGTTAGGAATAAATATTAAATTTGAATTAAAAGTATTGGAATTATTTAACTGGTTTATTATTTCATATTTAACTATAAGATATTATCAAATAAATGCAAATATAGAAAAAAATTATAAATATATTCATAATATTGAAGATATTCTTGAAAAAAAACACAAAATACCAATTTATAGAGAAGGAAGAAATTATTTAGAACAATATCCGATATTTTTAACTTTTTCTTATATCTTTTATAAATATGTTTTTCCAATTTTATTTAGTATATGTGTAACTACTAAAGCTATATTTAATATAATTAATAGATTAAGTTTACCATTTTTAATAATATCCATTGTTGTATCAATATTTTTAATAATTATAAATATATCGTATTTTACTTTTAACTATAAACTAAGGAAAGGAGGAAAGAAAAATGGCAAGGCCTAAGATATGTGTTAGTTTTGATTATGAAAATGATAAGTACTCTCGTAATGCTATAAGATTATGGAATGAAAATAAGTATATTGATTTTGACATAATAGATAAAACCCCAAGTGAAATTGATACTTATAACATAAGCAGGATTAAAGCTGGATTGACAACTAAAATTAGTGAATCGAATATTCTACTTGTTATAAGTGGTGATTATATAAATACTCCTCATAGAAACAGAAATGAAATTGGCTGTATAAACTGGCAAAACTGGGAATGTAAAAAAGCGTTAGAATTAAACAAAAAAATAATATTAGTAAAATTGCATAGTTATAATGATACTCCCAAAGAATTATATGGGTTTCCACGAGAAGATATAGTTGGTCTAGAATTAGATAAAGTTAATAGAGCTATTTCAAATTTAATGGTTCATTAAAAAGTTCCACATTGTGGAACTTTTTAAATGATAGTATTTATAAAATAGAAAATAATGTGTTATAATATAAGACAATTGATTTGGTGGTGTTATTATGCAAGAAAGTAAGTATTACTATAATGGCATACCTTTATCTAAATATTGTAAGGATAATAATATTAATATAAGTACTATACGGGCTAGAATATGGAAAAAGAAACAAAACAAAAAATATGAAAATTATACAGAACAAGAAATTGTAGATATGGTTATAGAAACTTATGGTAGTGCTATTAAATATATGTATAAGGGAATATCCTTAAGACAATATTGCTTAGATAATGGTATTAATATAGGAACTATTAATTCTAGAATAAATAATTTAAGAAAGCAAAATGAAGAATTATCAAATGATGAAT
>JALEZJ010000005.1 GCA_022772985.1 Erysipelotrichaceae bacterium
GGTATTTTTATAAATACCATATTCCATAAATCCTAAGTTTTTATAGCAATGAATTGCTCTGGGATTATTAGAATAAACATTTAATATAAAGCCATCTAATTTTAAACTATTAAAACCATATTCTATTATTGTCTTCATTGCCTCTGTTCCATAATGCTTATTTTGTTTCTTGCTTGTAATACTAATTCCTAACTCTCCAATATTATTCTTTATATCTGTAATTTCAATATTTCCAATAAATTCTCCTGTTTGTTTTTCTATCATAGAAAAGATAATATTTTCTTTTTCTAATTGTTCCATCACCCACTTTTGTTCTTCTTCATAAGAAAAAACTCTTGGATTTTTTTGAATAAATTTACTAACATCAGGATCATTTATCATAATTAAATAATCATCTATTAATTCATCAGACACTTTTACATAATAAATTCGTTCTGACTCTAATACTTTTATCATGCTACTTCACTTCACTTTCTTTAAAAAAATTCATCACTAAATCAATTAAGAATTCTTTTTCTCTTAGATAAAACCGTGCTATTAAAAAATTACCAGCAACTAAAAGATAATTATCAATAGCAAACTTACCTAGATAAAAATTGTATATTCTTTGCACATTGCTTTTTTCCGAATTTCCTTTTTTTTATTTCGATAAAATATTCCATTATGACCATAATCTTTTTGAAACTATAAATATTTTATCTACTCTATGTTTCTCATTATATCAAAAAATAACTAATAAAGTAAAAAAAGACATAGAAGTTTACTAAAAATTAGTGACTCCTATATCTTTTATAAGAATAGTGTAGGATTATTTTTCCCTATGTAGCTCATAATCTAAAATTACTTATACATACTCACATCTATTATTAAAATTAATTGTATATTTTATTTTTTTAATAGTTTGGTATAAGGAACTCTCTTTCTATCATCACGATCTCTACCATAGTATCCATATTCATCCGCTAGTTCATAAACTATTTCTTCAATAGAACCAAATTCTGTCTCATTTTTAAAAATTGAATATAGAATTGCATTGATAGCGTTTTCTTTAGGGGTTCCTAACATTCTATAATGTTCATTAGCATAATCACTAATATCCCAATAACTTTTATCTTCTATATCTTTTCTTCGATATAATTTTCTTTCGTGAAAGAAAATAGTAATTAAACTTGCTAAATATTGAGTACCTTGATCTTCCAAATCAAAACCATCCCATTCTAATGAATTTAATATAGATTCTCTAAGTGACGGATTTTGATAATAATTTTTTTCCTCTCTACAAGAATCTCCTATAATTTCTTTTCTTAACATATAAAATTTTTCTAATCCATCCTGAATTTTTAATAATTCATTGTTATTCATATTTTTCTCCTCCTTACTTTTAAGTTCATTCTTGTTAAAATATACAAAAAATCACGAATAAACTTAAATATTACTCGTGACTCCAATTTCATTGTGTAAGTATCTTATAATACCCGAGATAGCTCATGTCAAACACTTATATCTCCTCACTTGTTTTATTATTATACACACTTTATTCATTTTGTCAACTACTTGTTTTCTAAAATCAAACTATTTTCCATTCTTCTTTTTCTTAGTTAATATCATATTCCCATCATTTTTAGGTAATATCATATTCTTTTCATAAAATATATCTGGAATAACTTTCTCTGGTAATTGAATATCTTTTATTCTCTGAAACATTTCTCTTATTTTATCCACTCCAATTTTTGAAATTGCATCTTGCATTCTAGAGGGAGTTAAATCAGAATGTAAAAATAATTGCTCATATAAAAATTGGTCTGGTGTTTGAAATCCTAGTTGTATACCTCCATTTGCTAAATCAATACTCAAATATGTCCATGCCTTATTATCACCAATTTTATAATAAATTCTAGTAGGTAAAGTAAGTATTTCTTGATTCAACTGATAAAAATTGATTACTTCAGTAATCTCTCCATCATACCCCTCAAAGTGATACATATTAAAACAATCTCTATTTTCAAATTTTTTCTCATTAAAATTATGAATAAAAAAGTCTTCTGTAAATAACTTTTTAGCATTCTTTTTTTCTACTACTTGATTATTTTCTAAATCAATAACTAAATAATCCCAGATTCTAATCTTTATAATTAAATAATCTTTTTCATGATAATTCATTTTCTTAATTTCTGATAAAGAACTACAAGTATCAAAATATTTAACATGTTGTTCTAGAATATGATGCAAGTCTTTCCAACAAGCTACAATAAAAGTTGTATTTTTCATTAAGTCTTCTAAAAAAATACCAGACTCTACTTGAAAATAACTTTCAAATAATTTATTTCTTAATTCTGATTGTTTATCCATTTGAAACCATCCTTTTTTTAGTTTTATTATACTACTTTTATTATCTTTTTTTAATGAATTAACTAAAAATACTTATTCTTTCTGTTCTTGATTATTCAAACAAAATTTTGGATCAGTATTTTTTGTTTATCAATTATTTTAGAGATTCTATTTTATTTCCCATCAATAAAATGATATATCCTATTATGAAAGGGAGATAGTATTGATGAATATAGTTCAAATAGGTAGTGGCTCCAGAGGTGGTGTAATTGCTACGGAAGATATTATGTAAAAAGTGATAATCTAAATAATAACGATAAAAGATAAAAATTCCTATCATAGACAGTAATATTATAAAATTATCATAGATTGTTAGTTCTTTTTTTCTATCTAAAATGGAATTGGTAAATACTAGTGTAATTGTAATTAAATAAAAGTATCTTAACCATTCTGTATTAAATTCTTGAAAGAGAATAAATTCTCTTAGGATAGAATAAATTATTTTAATAATAAAACTTAAGTTAAAGAGAAATAATACAATACTTATTTTCTTTTGATGTTTTGTTAATGAAATTAGATTTAAACTAATGGTAATTGGTAATAATAGTACTAAAAGTTCTAACACTTCATCCAAACTAAGAATTCCTTCATAGTGAAGTAGAATATTTAAGAGATTTAAATCTGTTATATAGATATAAAAATAAGAAATAATTGTTAAGATAAATAATAATATGATTTTAAAAAATGTTTTTCCTGTCATTCTATTTCACCTACTTTGATGATACTTGTTAATAAGTTATTATAGTTTTCATATAGTTGTTCTATTACCCATAAAGGATTCGGAGTATAATTTTTATAAGGTAGTCTATTTTGATATGTATAGGGTTGTTCTAAATAATTATAAATATAGATATATTCTTCCATTAAGGATTGATTCTTAAAAACATAATTGATTAATTGTTCTCCTTTAGTATTATCATATTTTAAAAGAATTTTATATATTTCTTTATAATTTATATAACCAGTGTAGATATCTTGATGATCTAAATAAAATTGGAGTAATTGTAAAAAGTCGTAACTTGTTTTTTCTAGATAGTTGTCATTTTTGCCATTTTCTAAAAATTGTTTCATGAGAGTAATATTTTGTTTGATGATGATGTATTCATCTTCTGTGTAAATTCCTTGATCGGTTAATATTTGTTCTATTTTTTGATTCGTATTTTCTATTAAGTTATGTAATTCTTCTTTAAAATTATCGTGAGATGTGGGAATTGATGAATTGGTGTTAGATAAGATTGTTAGTGTCCAATAATCTTGTTTCGTCATATCAATCATTGAATATTCAAATAAGATACTTTTTAGGTTGGTTATTAAAATCAGTAAAAGGATAATACTTACAATAAAGCAAGCACAGAATTTATAGGTTCTTTTAATTTCTTGAATGATGTTTTTTCTAGAATATTTCATGGTATCAATAATATCTTTATTATTAATTTTTGTTTCTTTGGTTAATCTTTTTCCTTTGATTAATTCTAAAACCGTGATATCTAATAGATTGGCTAAATCCTCTAATAGAGAGATATCTGGACAATTGATTCCTCTTTCCCATTTTGAAACTGCTTTATCAGTAATCCCTAATTGTTCCGCTAATTCTTTCTGGGTGAATCCTTTTTCTTTTCTAATTTCTCTAATAAAAATTCCAACTTTGGTATGATTCATTTTCTCACCTCTATTTTAAAATTAGCATAATCGGTTAAAATAATCAATAAACTATTGGTAGAGTTTATTTGATCATACTTGTTTTCTTACTTTAAGGACAATTATTGTGAAGTATTTTTGGCAAATAAAAAGAATAGAATTATTTTTCTACTCTTTCTAATTTAATTCCTACTTGATATTCATTAATCTCTACAATCTCTGTTAATTCACTTACTCTTTCTATATTTAGAGCAAGAGTTTCTTTACGAATAAAGTCTAGGTAGTCTTTAATATTCATACTATATTCATCATTAGAAGAATAATAAATGTTAATTCTATCTGCAATATCAAAGTCATTACTTTTACGTAGGTTTTGAATTTTAGAAATGGTCTCTCTAGCAAGTCCTTCATTTAATAAGTCTTTTGTTAGTTCTGTATTTAGGATAATCACATTATTATTTTCTACTGCTACATTGTAGCCATCTTTGGAATTAATTCTTTTTTCTACTAAATCAGAAGTAATCTTATAATCTGTACCATTTAAAGTTATCATTAGATTATTTTCTTCCAAAGAAGCAATATCTTTTTTAGAAATTTTTTGTAAAAAACTTGTAAAGTCTTTCATATCTTTCCCAAATAGTTTTCCTGCAACTTTAAAGTTTGGTTTATATTCTATGGTCATATATTCACTTAAATCATCCATATAAATAATTTCTTTGACATTTAACTCTTCTTTGATTAGGGAATCAATATCTCCAATAATAGGTTGAACAGATTTATCTAAAATAACACTTTGAATTGGTTGACGTACCTTAATTTTGGCTTCTTCTCTAGAATTTCTACCTAAAGAAATTAAATTTATAATTAAGTCCATCCTCTTCTCAATTGTCTCATTCATCATATTAGTATCTGCTTCTGGATAATCAGCTAAATGAACAGATTTTTCACTTGTTAAATTCTTGTAAATAATATCTGCATAATATGGAGAAATAGGCGCTAACAATTTACAAACTCCAATTAATACTTCATAAGTAGTTTGATATACTCCCATTTTGCTAACATCTAAGTCACTTTTCCAAAATCTTCTTCTGTTTCTTCTGATATACCAGTTAGATAAATCTTCATTCACAAAATCATTTAGGTAATGGACTACTTTATTTAAATCATAGTTATCCATCTCTCTTGTTACATTTTGAATTAACTTATGATATTTAGATAGTAGCCATTTATCAATTTCTTCTAGATCTTTATATTCTACGTGAAACTCTCTTGGATCGATACCATCGGTATTAGCATACATAGCAAAGAAGGTATAAGTATTTTTTAGAGTATTAAAGAACTTGGATTGAATTTCACGAATTCCATCTTCATCGAATTTTAAAGGTGTCCAGACAGGAGATGAGTATAGCATATAAAATCTTGTCGCATCTGCACCATATTTTTCTAAGATACCAAATGGTTCGACAGCATTTCCTTTTGATTTATGCATTTTTTGTCCATGTTTATCTAATAATAAGTCATTGACCAAAACATTTTTATAAGGACTTTTTCCCGTAATGAATGTAGATATCACTAATAGAGAATAGAACCATCCTCTTGTCTGATCGATTCCTTCACAAATAAAGTCTGCTGGGAATTGATTTTCAAAAATTTCTTTATTTTCAAAAGGATAATGATACTGCGCAAAAGGCATTGCACCTGAATCGAACCAACAATCCATGACTTCTTT
>JALEZJ010000055.1 GCA_022772985.1 Erysipelotrichaceae bacterium
CATGAGGCTTTAATAAGATTGATTCAAGATAATCCATATACTCTTGATGAAATATTAGAAATGGGCAAAGAAAGAGTTAAAAAAAGCGATTGATTTCGCTTTTTTGGTCGTACGTTACTATTTAGAACTGTGAATAGTAACTTTTTTTTTACTATTTATACTTTAAATTATCCATTTTTCTATTCTTATTGATTTTATTGGCTTTAATATGGATTTTTATTTTTTAGTCTTGTAATAATTTTTCTTATTATTCTCACACTTTTTGGTAAAAGAATTCTTAAGTACTTTATTTCCTGAAGTCCTATTCTCTTTTTCTACTGCGTACTTTTTTTTCAAATATAATATTATATTTTATTTATGATTTTCTGTTCCTTTGTAAAGGCTGTCGATGGCTTTGGCATTCAATTCTAAATTAGCTGTAATTCCTTTTTGATATGCATAATAAGCAGCAGCTCCAATCATTGCTGCATTATCGGTACAATATTTGACTTCAGGAAAAGAAATTTTAATATGATTATCCCGTGCCATATTATTCAAACTTTCTCGTAATGCTTGATTAGCAGCTACTCCACCTGCTACAACCAAATTGTGTACGTGATACTCTTCTAAGGCTTTTTTTGTTTTTTTAGTTAAAATATGAACGACTCTATTTTGAAAAGAAGTACATACATCTTCCACTCTAACATCATTTCCTCTTTGTTTTTCATTATGAACTAAATTTACAACAGCACTTTTGATACCACTGAAACTGAAGTTATAAGTTTTGTCATCTAGAGGATATGGTAGATCATAAGTATCATTTCCAACCTTAGCTAGTTTATCTACAATTGGTCCGCCAGGATAGTCTAAGCCTAAAATTTTAGCGACTTTATCATAGGCTTCTCCAACAGCGTCATCCAAAGTGGAACCAATTCGTTCAAAAGAATAATCTTCTTTCATATAAACTAAATCAGTGTGTCCTCCACTTACTACTAGAGCTATTAATGGAAAAGTTAGTCTTTCCTTTAAATTATTGGCATAAATATGTCCAGCAATATGGTGAACTGGAATTAAAGGTTTGCCGGTCACCAAGGAAATCGTTTTAGCACATTCTACACCAATTAAAAGAGAACCAATTAATCCAGGGCCATAAGTTACTCCAATTATATCTATATCACTTATTTTCATCTTAGATTGTTCTAATAATTCTTCAAGTACTATGGTAATACTTTCAATGTGGCTACGACTCGCTATTTCTGGGACAACACCACCAAATTTTTTATGAATGTCAATTTGAGTTACTACTACGGTATTTATTTCAGTAGTTCCGTTTTTGATAATACTCATACTTGTTTCATCACAGCTTGATTCGATTGCTAAACAATATATATCTTTATTTTTCATTTACATCACCTGCTTTTCCATTAAAATACCATCTTCATCTCCATAATAAAATTTTCTTCTTGCTACTTCCCGAAAGCCAAATTGTTTATATAGTCTTCTTGCTATTTCATTACTTATTCTTACCTCTAAAGTGATATTTTCAACGTGATTATTAATAGCAATTGCTACTAAATAACTCATTAGTTTTTTGCCAATTCCTTCTCTTCGTCTATCTTCATCTACAAAGAAAGAATCAATTTCTATTCGATCATAAATCAAAGAATAATTTAAATATCCAATGACCTGATCGGCTTCATAAAATTCAATTTTTCGGGCGTAAGGATTTGGACTTTCTAGTTCCATGATTTCTCTAATCATGTTTTTCCTCTAACGCTTGTGGTAATTTTAGATAATTAGGGACAACAAGATGTGGATTTAAGGGTTCTTCTTTTTGATAATATGTTATTATTTTTGAAATATCTAGGGATTGTTTTTTTATTTTGTACTTCCCTATTTCTATGTTTTCATTACTTACTATCCTAGGTTGATACTTTTCAATTAATTCTAATACTTTTTCTTTGGTATTAAATTGTTCCTTCATTATTTCTTGATTATTTTCATCATATAAACCTAAATAATAGTTATCATGATGAGCGTCTATCAGAGCTAGGCAATATTTATGTTCACATGATATTGACATCATTTTTAGGGAAGATATACTGATAATACTTAAATTTTTTAAATAGGCATATACTTTTGCAATAGTGACCCCAATCCTGACACCTGTAAATGATCCAGGACCAGTTACTACCATAATTTTTTCAATATCATTGACAGTTAAGTTCGCTTCTTTTATCATTTGTTCAATAAAACTAACTGTATAGATAGAGTGCTTATTAGGAATTGACTTAGTTATGTTCGATAATATTTTTTTATCTTTCATAATAGCAATAGATACATCAGAAGATGATGTATCTATAAAAAGAGTTATCATAAAGCGTCCTCACATACTCGGGCATATTTCTCACCATGAGGAGTAATCACCATAACACGAGTATTTTCACCCGTTATTTTAAAAGTAATATCCAATCTATCTTTTGGTAAGGTATCTTCTATCATTTCAGCCCATTCAATGATAGTTACTCCACCTTTTTCAAAATATTCTTCTAATCCTAAATTATCTATTTTCCCATTGGTTCTATAAACATCTACATGATATAAAGGTAATTCCCCATTATATTCTTTTATAATATTAAATGTTGGGGATGTTATTTCTTCGATGGCCATTGCACTTGCAAATCCTTTCGTAAAAACAGTTTTGCCACTTCCTAAATCTCCATTTAAACAAATTACCATGTTTGGAAACTTTTCTGACTCTAAATTTTGTGCTACTTCTATTGTTTCTTCATCACTATGTGTTGTTATTTTGTATGTATTTTCCATTTTTACTCACCTTTCTTTTTTACATATTTAATTATACCGGGTATTATATAAATTGACAATACTTTTTTTTCTTTTTTAGAATTTGTTTCTTATTTAGGATGATGATTATTTATAAATTTACCTTTTCTTTTTGTAGTGATTTTTTCTGCTTGGGTGTTTTTTTAACAATTCTGATAATATTTTTTATTTTTTGTCAAAAAATAGATACTTTTTGTTTTTTTTATGTTACAATGAGTTTGTAAAAAAGATATAAAGGAGATTTCTATGAAGAATATGGAATGTGAAAATGGTAAGCATCGTTATGGTTTATGGAATATTGTTGAAAAGGAACATATTGTTTGGCGAAAATGTGAGGAATGTTCTCATATATTAACACTGCCTATCTCAGAGATGGAAGTTGAATATTCAGGTCAAATTAGGATGCAAAAAGAAGCTGCTTTATTTTTTAAGGCGTTTCAAAATGTTAGTAATCAGGATGAAAATATTATTGGCTATTTGAACGTAATATTACGTGATTATGCCACTTATTTGGGACCAGATAATTTAGAAGTTTTAATTCATAGAATGGATGAAATAGAACAATCTGATGTTGTTGATACTAAAAATGCTTTATATATTAATGAAATACAGTCCCATCTAAAATTAAATAATATGGATTTTGATGATACTTTATATCAGTTTCAAGTTTATAATGGAATTTGTTTGACTGATAGTTTTTCCAATAATCCAGTTGAAGGAAGGCATATGTAGGAGGAACATTACTTGTTCTTTTTTTATTTTTATATGATTTTAAATAAAAACACATTAGTAAAAAATATAGCTTCAAAATTGAGGCTATATTTTTTTGTTTATTCAATTGAAATCATCAGTACTTATGATTTTTTATCTATTCTTTTTATACTATGTATTTGTATCTGGAGTTACTGTGGTATATCCTGAAAAGACTGCTGTTACTTCACTACCTTGTGCTGAATTAAAAGTTACTGTTCCTTGAAAGAAGTTATCTGTAGTTGCTGGAACGTTTGTCCCGCCTGATCCAACCGTTTGGTTTGTACCAGTTTCACTTAACCATACTACAATATAATATACTTGGGAATCTGCATATGTAGTGCTGCTATCTCCTGTATTATTTGAAGTGTTTCCATCATTTGGGGATAGAAATTGATTATATACCAAAGCAGAAGTTACATCATTTGTTTGAGTATAATTTGTCCCTGAATGCTTGCTTACTCTGATATAATTAGTTTTAATGATACTATAACTATTTCCTGATATAGTTGCAGTTCCTGTCACTCCGTTCGTTCCAGAAAATGTATCTTTTATTTCATCTGTATCGGCTTGACTTTCCCCGTTGGCTCCTAATGCAGTCCAAGTAAATCCGGTACTTTCTGTTTGTCTTGCAGTTGATGTTCCGGCTGTTGTGCAACTAGTTAGGTTATTACTTGTTTCTGTACAAAAGGCTTGCGACCATCTCATAGTGGTAGTAGCTGTTACATAATCTGTTGAATTTCCAGAACCACCTGTTAAAGTTACATAACCATCTACAAACATACTTGCCGTACCAGTATTATTGACTGTAATTTTATAAATTTGACAAACGGCGTTTCCATTATCATCTACACAAATTCCTTTCGTGCTAGCATTTGTTACTGCTTTTTCAACCATGGAATTCGTCATTGGAATTAATCCACCCTTTGTTTCATCTACTGTTGTCTTTTTGGTTACATTTAGATCAAAAGTAATAGTAGCCATATTTCCTTTAATGGTTGCATTATTACTTTGGGTTGCGGTAAAATATGCAAATGTTGCTCCAATCGTAGCAACCATCAGCGTCATAATTCCAATTACCATATATATTATATTTTCTTTTTTTCTATTTTTTTCTTGCACGTTATTTTCCTCCTATTGTTCTTATTATATCAAAAATAAATTTTGACACAATCACTTTTCAAAATAAAAAAGGCTAATTTTCAGCCCTTTCATCTTATGTATTTGGTGTTACTCTTGTATGTCCTGAGAATGTTGCTGTAACCTCACTACCTTGTGCTGAAATGAATGTTACATTTCCTTGAAAGAAATCAATTGCATTTGTGGCTGCTCCTGTTGCACCAGAAGTTTGGTTATGACCATTTTCACTTAACCATACTACAATATAATATACTTGAGCATCTGTAAATGTACTTGAACTAGTACCAGTATTATTACCAGCATTATTATCATTAGCATCTAAATATTGGCTATATACTAATGCAGATGTTATATCAGTTGCTCTAGTGTAGGCAGTATTACCTATGGCATGATCACTTACGCGGATGTAATTTTTATTAATTACAGTATAATTATTTCCGCTAATAGATGCTGTTCCTGTTACGTCAGCCGGATTATTTTTTATTTCTGCTGTATTTAATCCTGAATTTTGAGTTGAACTTCCTCCTAAAGCAGACATTGAAATCGTACTTGATGCTCTTACGGTAGAATTTCCAGCAGTGGTGCACGCTGTTACTTTTCCAGCAGCTTCTGTACTACAAAATGCTTGTGCCCATCTCATGGTCGTTTTTGCTGTATTATACTGATAAGTTGGATAATCTTCTGGCGTTCCTGAACCACCTGTTAAAGATACATAACCATCTACAAACATACTTGCAGTACTGGTATTTACTACTGTAATTTTGTACACTTGACAAACGGCGTTTCCATTGTTATCTACACAAATTCCATTTGAACTTGCTAGGGCTTGCTCCATCATGTTATTAGACATTGGAATTAGACCACCTTTTGTTTCATCTACTGTTGTCATTTTGGTAACTGATACATCAAAATTAATTGTCGCCATATTACCAGTAATTGTATTATTGTTTGTCTGGGTTGCGGTAAAATATGCAAATGTTGCTCCAATAATAGCTATCATTAAAGTAGCAATTCCAATCACTCCATAAAATATGTTATTTATATCATATTTTTGTTTCTTTTGTTTCATTTTATTCCTCCTTATTTTTTTTAGTATAGCAAAATCTGTCAAAAAATGCAATATTTTTTAAAGGTTTTTATAAACATCTTGTTATTCTTAGGGATCAGTTTGTATAAACACTAAAGATATTTGAAGAATATTTTTGATAATAAGTTTGTTTTACATATCTTAAAATTTCTCGATTCGTTTGAATTGTTTTAGAAATGGTTGCTTCTTCATCATTAATAATAAAAATACATTTGTTTTCTTTACAATAATCATCAATTTCTTTTAAGTATTTTTCTTCACCATGATATCCCATGTTTCCATTGTTAATGATATCATACTTATTAATTGGAATTTCATTGTTTAATTTGATTAAGTAAGAAAAATGTCCTAAAATATAAGGATGATATTCTGCATATTCATCTAAATATTTTTTTACATTAAAAACATAATCTTCTGTTACGTTGTAAGTTACTCTTCCTTTCATGAAATTATTTACTTTATAGTGGCTTAAGTATAAGTAGTTTTGTTCTTGAACCATAATTAATGTATTTAATGCTAGAAAAAATGATATTACAGCGGTAGTACCTAATAAACATATATAATTATTCTTTTTAAATTTCAAGAGAACAAGATAAGCCACAGGTATAAAGCTTATAATAAAATGAACATAATCTACAATCGGAAAAGTTATAATCTGAAATAATAAACAATAAAATATATCTTTTCGTTTGGTTTTTAATGTTTGATACCCCAAAAACAAGATTATCATCCATTCTATTATAAGTAGTAGATTCATTTGAGTAGTATTTTTATTTGTAAAGTCAAGCATCCCTAATATACAGTAATCTATAAATTCGAAAATATTATTATTTATTATTAAATATAGAAGAAATAAACATCCACTTACTAAATAAATAGAAATTGTTTTTTTCTTGTTTTTTATATATATTATACTTGGAATCATTAAAATGGCTAAGCTTTGCTTAGTTAATATCATCATACTGATTATGATAGGTTCTAAAATATCTGTATATTTTTTTTCTTGAATGTTTAATAATATAAAGAGTAGTAGTAAACTAAACATGTTATAACCAGTGTATGGATAGATAAGCAGTAAAATATAAATAATTATTGTACTTTTTTTTATTGTTTTATAACCTAAGAATGTAATTATTGTGATAATTGTTGCAATTACAAAGTGATAAACAATTAATTTTTTTCCAAAAATTGCTAATATAAATGATAAAAAATAGCTAAATAATGGGGGGATAATCATATTGAAGTCTTTATAAGGAATGAGTCCTTCTAAAATATTTTTAGCAAAGCCATAATTAAATAATTCATCATCTACAATTGGTCGTATGTAATATGTATAAATAGTTGTTAAAATAACAAGGCAAATAAATACTATTATTTTTTGATATTTTTTCATTTTTTCTACTTCCTATTCTAAGTTTATTATTTATGTTATATACCCACCAAAAACACTAGATGAATATATTTTGTTATAATTTTTAGTAACATATTCTAAGATTTCAGCATTCGTTTGATTGTAACTTTTTTTTGTTAATTCCATATCATTTACAATAAATAGGCAACTTTGGTTTTGACAATCTTTTTTTATTTCTTGAATATATTTTTGACTGCCGTGATATCCCATATTACCATCATTAATTAGATCATATTTGTTGATAGGGATATCTAAGTATAATTTTACTAAATAGCTATAGTTTCCTAAAATATAGAGCTTGTGGTCTGGATATCTTTGGATAAGTTCTTTCATGGTACTGATGTAATTTTCAGTAATAATAGGGGTCAATCTTCCTTCTAAAAAAGTATTACTTGTGTTATGGTCTAAATAAATTCGTGGTTTTATCGATGTTACATAATCATTCATGAATAAGATGGAAACTTGAATTGTCAAAAGGACGAGGAAGGTAGAGATTTTTATAAATTTGGTAAGTTCTTTTTTTTGAAAAAGTATATAAATAACAGGAGCCCATCCTAGTACAAAATGACTAATGTCTGTGATTGGAAAAGTAATAATTTGATACATTAAGCAATAAAAAGCATCCTTTCTTTCTCCTTTTGTTTTTATTAAAATTTGTAACAAAAAAATACAACTTACTAATTCAATTGGAAAATAGTATGTTCTAGTTAAATTATTTTTTTCTGTAAATTCAAACATTCCTAAAAAGCAATAATCTATAAATTCTATTAAGTTATTGTTGATTAATAGATAGGTTAAAAATAATAGAAAACATACAAAATAAACGGCAATTGTCTTCTTTTTATTTTTAGAATAGATTATATTTGGAATTATTAAAAGGACTAATGTTTGTTTCGTTTGAATCATTAAACTGATAATGATAGGAATCAGTATTTCTTGTTTGTTTGTTTTTTTATCTAGAATTGTTAATAAAAGAAATAATAAAAATAGACTATTGATGTTATATCCATTGGTTGAATAAATTAAAAGACAGCTATAGATTAAAAAGGAATACCAGCCTATTTTTTTGGATGCTAAATAAGTAATTCCTGTTACTAACACCGCCATTAGAATATGGTAGACGATTAATTTTTTACCAAAAATGAATAAAATGCCTGCTGTAATGTAGGGAAAGAGCGGCGGAATAATCATATTAAAATCTTTGTAAGGAATGAGTCCATCTAAAATGTTTTTGGCAAATCCATAATTCCAGATTTCATCATAAGAATATAAATTCGTAAGATAAAATGAATGCACTATCGCAATTAATGTTAATAAAAGAAAAATAACAATTTTAAGCATTTTTTTCTTCATGATTTTTTTTCCTTTTCTAAAGTATTTCCATTACTTTTTCAGCTACTTCTTGATGAATTTCTTCCATTGATCTCATGTGATTATTTTTGGTACATTCAATCATTTTGAAATGATATAAGGCTTTTAATTCTAAATATGTCTGTTCCGCTCTTTTTAAGTGATTTTTATCTTTTTCGTTTTGATCTTGTAATTCTTTTCTAGTTTCTTGTAATTCAATTGTGATTTGATAAGGGACATATAATAATATTACTAAATCTGGTTTTGGTAATTCTAACAAATCAAATTCTAAGACTTCTATTTTTTTAAAAAATTGAAATCTTTCTTCTTGGGTAGGTATTTTTCCACCTTGATGTGCCATATTGGAAAATGTATATCTATCTAAAATTACATGAATACCATTTTTTAATAATGTTTCAATTTGATTAATATTGTATTTTCTATCTGCAGCATAATAAAGGGATGAAACTAAACCATCTACATTACTTGCACCTTCTTCAAACCAACCTTTTTTTTCATTTAATAATTTTTGACAAAGTTCTTCTTTTCCTAAATAACATGAACCAATAATTTTACCAGTGGGTGTTCCATAATTTGGAAAGGATAAGTGTTTTGCTTTGATGTGTAATTTGGTTAATTTGTTTTCTAATAATTTGGCTTGTGTTTCCTTTCCTGAGCAATCTGTTCCTTCTATTACAATTAATTTTCCTCTCATTTTCATTCTCCTTCTTACTTGTTTTAGGATTTTAGTTTTCCTACTTTTAATTCTTGTTTATCATATCATATATTTATTAGAAATGCATTATAATTAACTAATGAGATAAAATTTGGAATTTCAAAAATCAAATGTGTTGAATTAAAAAGTAAACGCACGTTTTAAAAAAAATGGAGAATTTACTTTTTTAAACTCTCGTTCTATAATATATAACTGTTTATGTGTCTCAATGAAAGGAGATAAACTATGACACATCTAACTATAGAGCACAGAGAAATTATTGAAGATGCTTTAAAAGAAAAAATGAATTTTACAGAAATTAGTGATATGTTAGGTTACCATAGAACTAGTATATCCGCTGAAATAAAAAATAGAAGAGTTTTAGTTCAACAAAATTTATATGGTACTACTTTTGTAAACTGTGAATATGAACATCAATGTGATAAATTTCAAGGTATTGGTTGTAAAAGAAAATGCAATAACTTTAAACCTAAACAATGTCCTTCATTAAATAAGCCACCCTATGTTTGTAATGGTTGTTCTAAAAAACATAGATGTAGAATGCAAAAATATTTTTATAGAGCTAAGGAAGCGCAAAAGGATTATGATGAGTTATTAAAAGAATCTCGTGAAGGAATTAGATTAACACAAAAAGAAATAAACACAATTAATACTGCTATTGTTCCACTAATAAAAGAACAAGGACAATCTATAAATCAAGTATATATTAATCATCCTGATATTCTCTATTTTTCAAAAACTGAATTTTATAGATTGATTAGTTTAGGCTACTTTGATTTAAAAAATATTGATTTAAGAAGAAAAGTTAAATATAAATCAAGAAATACTGAATCACCTAGAAGAACAAGAGAAGAAGCAAAAGTAAGAGTAAATAGAACATATAAAGACTTTGAAAAATTCGTAGAATTACACAAAGAAATCGATATAATTGAAATGGATACCGTTGAAGGATTAAAAGGTGGAAAAGTAATGCTTACATTATTATTTGTGACATATAATTTTATGCTAATATTTCTATTAGAGTCACAAACTAAAGAAGAGGTAATAAAAAAATTTAAATTTCTAAAACAAACATTAACTGAGAATAGATTTAAAGAAATAATAAAAGTACTTCTTACAGACAATGGAAAAGAATTCTATGGAGCTGATGAAATTGAACAAAATTTAGATAAAACAGAAAAAATTACAAACTTGTTTTATTGTGATCCAATGGAATCTAATCAAAAACCACATATTGAAAAAAATCATGAATACATTAGATATATTCTTCCTAAAGGAACATCTTTTGACAACTTAACTCAAGAAGATTGCAATATAATCATGAGTCATATAAATTCAGTACCAAGAGAAAGTTTAAAAAATAAAACACCTTATCAAGCAATTCTAAACATACTCACACGAGAAGAATTACTTAAATTAGGTGTTATTGAGATTGAGCCTGACAAAGTCAATCTTACTAAAAAAATAATAGATAGTAAATAATACAATTTGACACTTGAGACACATAAACAATTGTTATGCATCCGTGCGTTTACTTTTGCAACCATTAACTTATAGTTAAGTTAGTGGCCTTTTGCATGTCTCTAAATTTATAAATAAACTTAAAGATAATATAAATTTACTATATTTTTTATCATAAATCAATCTTTTTCAAGTTGAAAAAAGCTTAAATTCAAAGAATTTATGCTTTTCTCAACTTCACGTGCGTTTAGTTTTTAATTCAACGCAAAAATCAAATGCCATTTAAAAATGGATGATTCATGTTTATCCATTTATTTAGAATTTGCTTATTTGCTAGTTGAAATCAATTTAAGTATTTTTATCTTACTAGCATTTTTAGCTCCCAAGTTAAATAGCAAAAAGTTGTTATTGTTATTTCACATAAAAAATGATATACTTTTGTATGAGGATGTGTTTATATGAAAGTGTTTTTTTATTATTTTTTGCTTTTTTTTATTTATTCCGTTTTAGGATGGATTATTGAATCTTCTTTGGTTAGTTTTTATGAAAAAAAATTTGTTAATAGAGGGTTTTTGATAGGCCCATATTGTCCTATTTATGGATATGGATCACTTGCGATGATTTTATATTTAGATCAATATAAAGATAATGCTATTACTGTATTTCTTTTGGGAGTTGTTATTTGTACTATTTTAGAATATTTTACTAGCTATATTATGGAAGTTTTATTTAAGACTAGATGGTGGGACTATAGCGATAAAAAATTTAATTTAAATGGTCGAGTTTGTGGGAAAAATGCTATTTTATTTGGAATTGGTGGAATTTTTATTATTTATGTAGCTCAACCTTTTTTGACAAAGATTCTATCCTTCATTCCAGATATTGCTTTGTTTCCTATTTCAATAGTGTTATTTATTATTTTTCTTACTGATACTATTTTTTCTTTAAATATTATGACACGATTTAAGAAAACAATCACTAGTATTGATTTAAAGAAAGATTCTACTCAAGAGTTTTCTAAGATGGTACGTGATGCTATTAGTAATAATCATCGTATTTTCCAAAAAAGGTTAATGACTGCATTTCCTAATCTTGATTTTAATAAAGTGATAGAATTTAAAAATAAGATAAAAGAAGAATTGAGGGAAACTTCTAAAAAGTAGTTTTTGGGTGATAAAGTAATAAAATCTCAGCTAAAAGTTAGTTGAGATTTTTGTTATTTTTACTTTATAGATTATTTTTCTATTAACTGCCTATATATGTTAGTATTACTGGAGCTAAAATAATGATTAGTATTAGTGGTACGAAGAAGAAGACAGATATGATACTAATTTTAATGGGAACCTTGCTAATTTCTGCTTTTACTTCTAATTTTCTTTTTTCTCTTAGATAATCAATTTGGTTATAAAGACTTTTAATAATACTACTTCCATATAAGTTGGCTTGAGTTAAGGAGAGGATAATATTATTAATGGTATCTGATGGTACGGATGATTGCATATCTTCTAGAGCTTCTGTTAGACTTTTGCCAAACTTTACTTCACGTATCACTTCTAGAAATTCGTTTACTAATTCTCCTTGACAAGAGTTGATTGTTACATCTAATGCTTCTTGGAGATTTCTACCTGTTTCTAAGGAGAGAGTTAATATTTCAAAGAAGTTTAACGATTCCATTTCTAATTGAATTTGTCTGTTATGAATTTTTCTATCTAGTAAAAAATAGGTAATTCCTTTATAATAAAGAAAACTTAATATTGGTGCTATTAGGTATCCTATATTGCTTATATATAATACTAGAAAAAATAAGATAATCATTCCTAGAAGGCGAATATTTAGAAATAAATAAGGATTTAATTTGGTAGAAACACCTAATAACTTTATCTTTTTTTCTATTTCCTCTACGCTCTTTTGGCGATATAATTTTTTAGAAATATAATGTTCTTCTATCATAGCTTACACCTTAACTTTCATGATTTTATTTAAAAGATATATATAACTTATAAACATTAGGCCAATGACTAATAATATCATATATCCTAGGGTAGAAGAAAATAGTGGTTCAAAGTAAGTAGGACTAATTACATAAATTAAAAGGACAAAAATAATGGGAATTACCATTAGTACTTTTACTACTAAATTAGATGCTGCTGTAGAATTTTTTAAATCACTTTCTAACTTTTTTTTATCAAATAAAGTTCTTTCAATACTAGAAAATACATGAATAATATTACCACCTGTTTTATTTAAAATCGTTAGGGATGAGGCAATATAATTTGCTTCTTCTAATTTTACTCTTTTGGCAAATCGTCCAAAGGCTACATCCACGCTTAGTCCATATGACATGTCTTGATAGATTTTTTGAAATTCTCTTGCTATTGGCATTGGTAAATCTAAACTAGCGATTTCTATTGCTTGAAGGGTGCTTTTCCCAGCTTTAAATGCATTATTCATCACAATTACTGCTCTTAACATATCATTTTTTATTTTTTTTGTTCTTCTTTTGGTTTTAACGATTAGATAGATATCATAAAGATAATAACCAGTTATAAAACTAATTAAAAAACCGATAATTCCTATTAGTTTTCCTTGAATTGCATATGAGATAACAATTAAGGCTACAAAGCAAAATGCAATTAATAGTTTATTTATTATAAATTCAATAGCAGCCATTTTTTCTCCAACTGGAATGTATTTTTCATATTTGGTAGAGTACTTCATCAGTACTTTATTTTTTTGAAAGTGTGAGACTAGTTTTTGATACTTATCCCATAATTTATCAAAGTAACTTAATTCTTCCGTGCTATTTATTTTTAGGCTATATCGAGCAATTCTTCTTTCCATGTGAATTGCTTTTCTAATTTTATATAATAGTAAAATAATGGTAAAGGCTAAAATTCCTAAAATTAGTCTTATGATGAAAACTCTATTCACGATTACACCTTCCTATTCTTTAATTGGAATGAATGGTTCCGCCCCACTCTACAGCAGTGAAACCTATTCTTTGAAACTTTGTTAAAACTTGTTCTTTTATGTTTACTTTGCTATCTACTTTTTTAATATGCATATTTACTCTGAGAATAGAATCCGGAGTGGGATTTATGATTAATTTATTATTTTTTTCTCTTTCTTCTGTTAATTCAAAATATACTAAACTTTGTTTATTTTCTTCTAACTTAGGTAACCAATACATAATAAACTCATTTTTTTCTTTATCATTTAAACCAATTATGGATAATTTTTCTTCTAGAAAAGGAATGGCTTCTTCTTTTGTAACATAAAATCCGGTTTTAAAATCTACAGAATTAGGATTGTATTCATCCCAATATAATGCATAATAATATTTTCCATTTTGGTCATATAAATCGCCATTAGAATGTGCTAAAACATTCCAACCATCTTGATATTTTGGATATGAAGTAATTATTTTATCACTTTTTTCTAATTTTATATTGATAGACATATTTGTTTTAGGATATAGATATAAAATAGGTTTATATGCGATTAATTCGTCACACTTTTCTAATTGTTCTACCTGATAATCTGCTTTTATTTCTTCTATCTTTTGATTTTTTGGAATAGGAATCATAAAAATATGTGATTGAAGAAGACAATTTTCGCAACTTTTCTTAACTTTAAATGTTAGATAGGCCGTGTTATTTTTTATTGTCATATCTTGAATGGAAACGTCTTCACTACAATTATCTGCTAATACTCCATAATATAGATAATTATTCTTTTTAAAATTGCTTTCTAAGATATTCGTTTCATTGTCTATTTCATACTGTGTTTTTAATTGCTGATATTCTTGATAATTGTGAACTATACCGCTGAAATCTCCTTCTAGTGTATCTTTTGTTGTGTAAAATTCTAATACTTGACTTAAGTTATTTGATTCTTTTTTAGATAGATAAAAATTTATTAGTATTCCTATTAAAACTATTATTATACCTATTAAAATGAATTTTTTATTTTTTATTAAGAAAGTAAAATTTTTCACCTTTTATCCCCCGTTCATGATATTTTATTACTTTTAAAAATTGTATCTAATTCATCTATTCCTCTTTTTTTGATTTTATCATATGCTTTGGGAGTTATCCTTCTTTTTATAAAATCTCCTATTACGGTTCCATCTGCTAGAGTGTCATTTTGGTTATAGCCAAAAATTTCTTTTACTAAAATATTTCCATCTTTTAATCCATCTACTTCACTGATGCTAGTTATTTTTCTCCTTCCATCAGTTAAGCGATCAATTTGAATCACTATATCAATGGCATTTTCAATATAACCACGAACTGCTCCAACTGGAATGGACATTTCATTCATTAAAATCATCGTTTCTAATCGATTTAAGGCATCAATTGGACTATTCGCATGAAGAGTTGTAATGGAACCTTCATGGCCTGTATTCATTGCTTGCATCATATCAAAAGCTTCTTTTCCACGTACTTCTCCTACAATGATTCGATCGGGCCTCATACGTAATGAATTACGTACTAAATCTCTAATTGTCACTTCCCCTTCTCCTTCATAATTTGTGAGTCTAGTTTCTAGAGATATTACATGTTTTTGTTTTAATCTTAATTCAGCAGCATCTTCAATTGTAATGATTCGTTCTTCTTGTCCTATAAAACTACTCAAGATATTTAAAAGTGTTGTTTTTCCAGTACCAGTACCACCGCTAATTAAAATATTTAATTTTGCTTTTACACATGATTCTAGGAAAGTGGCCATTTCATTGGTTAACGCTCCTTTTATTAATAAATCATCAATACTTTCTAAATTTTTGGCAAACTTACGAATTGTAAGAACTGGTCCTGTTAGAGATAATGGTGGAATAATTGCATTTAATCTACTTCCATCTCTTAGTCTAGCGTCTACCATTGGGTTAGCTGCATCAATTGTTCTTCCTAGTGGTTGAACAATTCTTTGAATGGTACGAATAATATGTTTCTCATTAATAAAAGATACCGATTCTTCTTTTACTAATTTTCCTTCTACTTCTACATAAATTGCATTGGGTCCATTTACCGTAATTTCAGTTATGGTATCGTCACGAAGTAATTCTGTAATTGGTCCATACCCGTTGATTTCATTTTGAATCAAATTAAAAATGTAATTTCTTTGTAAATAATCTAAATCATAGCCACTAATGCTTTTATCTATTTCATCATTAATATATTGTTCTAATAGTTTATCTTCTGGAATATTTTCATCTATTAAATTTTGAATAATTTTGGTTCTTAGATTTTCTAAAAGTTCTTTATCTTGAAAAACTTCATAATCACTAATATTATTTATTTTTAAGGAAGTGGGTTTTACCTCAAATGCATCCATTAAGCTTTGTTTACTCATTGATATCTTCTTCCTCCTTTTTTTCAGTTGATTCCTTAATTAACTGAAGTGCAATAGAACGAATTCTATTAATATCACCGCCATGAAAACGTAAAATATTACGATTTAAAGTTAATATTTCTCCATTTAAAACATATTTATCAATATTTTTAATATAAAAACTATTGGAAATCGTATAATCTATATTACATTTTATAATATTTCGAATATCAAATAAAGATAGATAATCCCTGCCAGTATCTCTTGAGCAATTTAAGCAAACTAAATAATTTGTCTTTCCAGTATCTTTAAAAATACGAATCATACTTTTCATATTTTTTAAGTCGATTAAATCATTGGTTACCATAAATAATGACATATAGGAATGATCTAAAATCATTAAACTTACTTCATTCATAATATGATTCGTATCTACTAAAATTACATCATATTCTCTTTTGGCAAGTTCAAAAATCATTGGAATGTATTTGCAATCTATTTTAAGCGCACATCTAGGATCTCTTGGGCTTGCTAGTACATCAATTCCTTGATTATAACTTACTACATAATCTTCAATATTACTATATCGATTATTAGAAATGCTGTCAATCATCATAAATATATCTTTTTTATTGCGAATATCTAACCAAGCAGAGACACCACCACTATAAAAGTCTGCATCAATAATTAAGACTCTTTTTTTCATCATATAATAAATTCCTGCTAAATTGATGGTCATGGTCGTTTTACCAACACCACCTTTTACTGAGGAAATACTAATTATTTTTCCATTTCTAACTGCCATTTTAATCACCTCTTACTTGATTTTTTCTATTTTTTTGATGTTTCCATCTAAATATCCACGATATTCACTTTCAATTTCAAATCCATTAAATCCAAAAAAGGTAGCGAATATTCCTTTTACGTAAGATTTACTAGAAATTATTATACTATCTTCTTGTGCTATTACTTTATTTTGACTGTTTTTTTGATTATAATCTAGTAAAGTTTTTAATTTTTCTAATTCAGTTGTTTTTTCTTCTGATAAAGTATCTTTTTTTTCATCTTCACTTAATTCATTTTTTGCTTCTTCTGAGACTGTTTCTTGCTCTATTTGTTCTATCTTGTTGGTTAATCCATAATCTAAGATAAATTCAATTTGATTGTCCATTTCGTTTTTTTGAATTAAAACGTTCCCTACATCTAGTACTAAAGTCATTATTCCAAGTAGAATCGGAATTATCAAAATAAATAGTACTAGACTTTGTCCTTTGTTATTCAGCATTTGCAATTACCCTTTCTACTTTAATTTGATATGGATCTCCTAAAATTCTATCTAAAAATGGGGTAATTAGATCAATTTTTTCTATTAAAATTATTCTTTGATAATCTTCTTGATAAGAAGTTACTTCTATTTCTACATTAGAATAATTTTTAGAAACTTCTTGTAAATTTTCCCCATTTTGAATCAAACGAGCTATGTCTGTACTTTGATTTTGTAACTTATTTTTAGAATATAATAGGTTTCCAAAATCAACAATTACAAATAAAATCATTAAAAAAATAGGTAAAATTAAGACAAATTCAATTAATGCTTGGCCTTTTTTGTTCATGAAACATCACCGATATCCCTATTGTTAGTTTAATTATAGCAAAAAGGAAGAAAAAAAGAAAGAATATTTATAAATCTTCTAAATTTTTTTCTATTAAGAATATGTTGCATTTTTTGATATTTTTTTGTTATTAGAAATGTCATATTTATTTTTTCTTTTAATCTTTACTTTGAATAACTTTTTTTAACTTATTTTTTCTTTCAAACATATAATAAATTGAAAGCTTATAACTAGGAGGGGTTTATAATGAATGATAGAGATATGTATTATGGATCATATGGATATGGTGGTTTTAGTCCACTTCAAAATATGCCAAATGGAATGCAACCTATGATTGGTACTCAGATTCCTACACAAGTACCTAACCAGATGATGCAAAATACTTATGCTACTAGTCAATTTAATGATATGAATGAGCGAGTAAATCGTTTAGAACGCCAAGTAAAAAGATTAGATCAACGTCTTACAAGACTAGAAACTCCATATGCTAATCAAACTCAATCGCAAAATAATGAGCCTGATAATAATATGTATATGATGTAACTCTAGTGGAAGTTGCTATCAGTATTTTCATAAACAAAAATTACCTCCAATTAAAAGAGGTAATCTTTTTATCTATTCTTAAACTCCCATTAATTCTCCTTTCTTTTTAAAAAATAATTTTCTTAACATATCTACTGGTATTACAGTTAGTGATATCAGAATCATAAATATAAATTCAGATGGATTTAATCCTACTGTTCGAAATAAGTTTCCCCCACAATAAATCATTCCAATTTGAACTATCATAATAAATCCTATAACGCCTAGAAATACTTTATTTTTAAAAATGTTGCCTAGTATATTCAACCTTACCGTCCTAGCATTAAAACTATTAAAAATACTAATAAAAATAAACATTCCAAAAAAAGCGGTCATTAAATACTTATTATCTATGCTATAACGGAACATCCCCCGAATCCAATCACTTTTTAAAAATACGATACAAAGTAAAGAAGAGTAAAGTCCTGTTACTGCTATTTCCTGAAACATATAACGATTAATAATTGGCTCATCCCGTTTCTTTGGAGATTCTTCCATATATTCGTCAAGGGCTGGTTCATAAGAAAAGGCTAATCCCGCTAAAGTATCCATTACCATATTGATCCAAAGCATTTGAATTACTGTAACTGGACTAGGAATTCCGATAAATGGTCCAATAACTGATACGCTAACTGCACAAAAATTGACTGTAAGTTGAAAAATAATAAACTTACGAATATTTTTAAATATTGTCCTTCCATAAAGGATTGCTTTCTCAATAGATAAAATATTATTATCCATAATGACAATATCGCTAGCTTCTTTGGCTACTTCTGTCCCACTTCCCATTGAGAATCCAACATCTGCTTTCTTAAGTGCAATAGCATCATTAACCCCATCTCCGGTCATTCCGACTACTAAATTACAATCTTTTGCAATACCAACTAATCGACTTTTATCATTAGGCATCGCCCGCGATACCACCCTTAACTTGGGTAATATTTTTTTTACTTCTTCATCGCTCATTTTGGCTAATTCTTCGCTACTTAAAACGATATCTTCATCATTTTCTATTATTCCTACTTCATGGGCAATTGAAAGAGCAGTTCCTTTATTATCTCCTGTGATCATAACCGTTTGAATTCCTGCTTGTTTTATCATTTTAATTCCTTCTATACTCTCTTTTCGAATTTCATCTTTAATGAATAGAAAGCCTAATAATATTAAATTATCTAATGATTTTTCTACTCCATCTCCGTAAGCAACACATAATACTCGAATTCCCTTATTGGTAATTTCTTGTATCCTTTTTTCTAACCTCTTTTTATCTAAAATAAGTTGTTTAAATCCGTCTTCATTTAAATATCTGTCACATTTTTTTAAAATTACCTCTGTTGCTCCTTTTACATAACGATAATTCTTTCTATCTTCTTCTACTACTACCATTGAATACTTCTTACTACTATCAAAATAGACTTGATCAAGAACTTTGACATCACTACTTCTGTTTCTTTTTACAAAATCAAGAATGGCTTTATCCGTAATATTTCCACCAATAATTTCATTACTATCCATATCAAATGTACTTTCATTATTATAAATTAAGCTTGAAATAAATATTTTTCTATAGCGTTGGCTAACATCTTCTATTTTAGAAAATTCTTTATTATTTCCTAGCATGAATTTTATTACTTCTAATTTTCCTTTTGTCAGAGTTCCTGTTTTATCTGTAAACAAAATATTCAAGCTTCCTGCTGTCTCAATTCCTACTAATTTTCTTACTAATACATTATTTTTTAGCATTCTCTTCATATTAGAAGACAAAACCAAAGTAACCATCATGGGTAGTCCTTCTGGTACAGATACTACAATAATTGTTACGCTAAGAGTCAGGGCATGAAGAATATAAGCAAACATTAATGAAATATCACTCATGGTGGTAATAATCTTTCCTATTTGAAAGCCATTACTAATTACGATTTTATTAAATAAGTAACTTATACTAACTAGTAATGCTCCTATATAGCCTATTCTACTAAGAATTACTGCTAAAGAATTTAGTCTTTCTTTTAAGGGAGAACTGCCACTACTTTCTCCTAATTCATCCACCATTCTTCCATAATAAGTTTCATTTCCTACTTTATCTACTCGTACAAAAGCACTTCCATTGTAAATAACACATCCACGATACACAATATCTTTGATACTTTTTTGAATACTAGTAGCTTCTCCATTCATTGAGGATTCATCTACATCTACTTTTCCTTTTAAAATAACACCATCGGCGCCAATTTTATCCCCTGTATTTAACCATAATATATCTCCAACAACTACTTCTTCGATTGGGATCTCTTTTATTTTCCCATCTCTTTTTACGTGACACTTAATTTTTGATGACTCATTCATTAATTTTTCAAATGCTTTTGATGAGCCATACTCACTAATTGTAGATATCAGAGAGGCTATTATAATCGCAATCACTATCCCAATTGTCTCATACCAATCAAAATCATGAATTAAGAAACATGTTTTAATTCCTAATGCAATCAGAAGAATTCTGATAATGGGATCACTTAAACTTTCTAAAAATAATTGAAAAAATCCATCTTTCTTACCTACTGTAATTTCGTTGGTTCCATATTTTTTGCGTCTTTCTACTACTTCTTTTTCACTTAGTCCATTCATTACAATCACCTAATAAATACTATGGACAAGACTAAATTCTCATGAAATATATAAATAGACAAAATATTCGTTTTTTTATTTTAGTTAAAATACTTATTCATTCTATTCCCTAAAACTTAACAAAGACTAAATAAGTATTTTTTCAAACAAAAAAGAATCCCCAATATCAGGAATTCTCTCATTTACTTACTCTCTCTTGAATCATAGCATTCACTCTCAATACCAAACTCTTGGGAGCAACTTTCACCAAGACATAATTAACTCTCATATTATTAGGAATAATCAACATCTGATTTAAAAACATCCCATCTATTGCATATTTTGCAGCTTTTTTGGCAGTTAAAGATTTTATTTTAAAATGGACGTTTGCTTTTTTCATAAAATTGGTTTTTACGGGACCAGGACAAAATACTGATATTTGTACTTTTGAATTATCTAACTTTAATTCCTCAGCAACTGCTAAGGATAAATTTACGATATATGATTTTGTAGCATAATACGTTGCCATGTAAGGTCCTGGCATAACTCCAGCTATGGAACCGATATTTAGAACTCTGCCATATCCTCTTTTTGTAAAATCTTGGAGAAATAATTTCATTAAAATGTGATAGGCTTTTATATTTAAATCAATCATCTTAAGTTCTTTTTTTAAATTAGTTTCTGTAAAGTTTCCACAATCTCCAAAACCAGCATTATTTACTAAAATATCAATATTTTTTCTTTGAAGCATTTTATGAAGTTGATAACAATTATCTGTACTGGTTAAATCTAATTCTATCATTGTCACTTTTACTTGATAATCTTGATAGATCGATTCTAATTCTTTTTTATTTCTAGATACTACATATAAATCATAGCCAAAACTAGCTAAATATTTAGATATTTCTTTTCCAATACCTGAACTTGCTCCAGTAATTAATGCCTTCATTATAATTTCATTTCTCCTATAAATATGGTTTTAAAATCTCAATCTGTTTCTTGCCAAAATCTAATAGTTCTTTGGCTAAGTTTAATATATCTTTATCTACCTCTTTTTCAAAACGATCTATTTTTTTCTCAATATCCACATTTCCCATTGTAAATCCTTTTGTTAGCATATCAGCTATTCTAGCATCACTATTATCTTTCATAAGTTCCATATTCATGCCCATTTTGGACATAAAATCTGCAATAATTCCCTTTTCTTTTGGTTCTTCTACTTTATGTTTTTTTAACAATTTTAAAGCTTTCTTTACAAATTCTTCGTAACCTTTTAGTTCTTCTTCTACTAATTTTTTTATTTTATTATCTTTTCCATTTAAACTTTTTATTAGATTGGTACAACTGTTTACCCCCATCTTGGCATTTTGGTAGATATAAGTTAATAATTCATTATTTTCGTTCATCTTTTGGATCATCCTTTCTTCATTTAGTATAGGTATTTTTTTTGATTTTATACAAAATACTTAAATTATTTTGAATACTTTTATCATTCTTATTTTGAGGCACAAAAAAGGAGAAATCCTTTTACAAATTTCTGCTTTCTTGATATTTTTTCATAAATTTTTTGTATAGGTCTTGGCATTTTTCTTTATCCATTTCTGGTATGTCTAAATAAGGATTTTCAATTCCTAATGTAATATATTTTTCACTTCCTAATTTATGATAGGGAAGGAACTCAATTTTTTCTATATTTTTTATTTTTTTTACTGTTAAAAGTAAGCTATCTAAGTATTCTTCGTTGTCCATGATTCCTGGGACTACTACTTGTCTTATCCATACGGTTTTACCACTTTGATTTAAAATATCTATAAATTTGAGGCTCTCATCTATAGAATATCCAGTTAAATCTTGGTATCCTTCTTTCGTTGTATGTTTAATGTCTAAAATAACTAGATCGATATATTTTAGTACTTCTTCATAATCTCCGTTGCCAACTCCAGCTGTATCAAGGGCAATATGGATATTCTCTTTTTTTAAAATTTTCGCTACTTCAATGATAAATTTACTTTGTAGTAAAGGTTCTCCACCTGAAAAAGTAACTCCACCTTTTCTTTGAAAATAATTTTTATTTCTAAGAATTCTTTCTGCTAATTCTTCTGGCGTATAATTTTCACGACCTCTAATCCACATTTCTGGATTATGACAATACTTACATCTTAATTTGCAACCAGATAGAAATACAACTGTCCGAATTCCTGGTCCATCCACGAGACCAAAAGTTTCAATAGAATCTACTGCTCCTTTCATCTTACATTTTCTCATGGAATGTTCTAGCGATTACTTCTTCTTGTTGTTTTCTAGTTAATCTATTGAATCTAACTGCATATCCTGATACACGAATTGTTAATAATGGATATTTATCCGGATGATTCATGGCATCTATTAAAGTTTCTCTATTTAATACATTGACATTCAAGTGATGTGCCCCTTGGGTAAAGTATCCATCTAATAAATTTACTAAGTTATCAATTTGATTATTTAGATCAGTTCCTAAAGCAGTTGGAACAATAGAGAAAGTATTAGAAATACCATCTTTACAGCAACAACCATATTCTAGTTTTGCCACAGAGTTTAGTGATGCAATGGCACCATTGCAATCTCTTCCATGCATTGGATTGGCTCCTGGAGCAAATGGTTCTCCAGCTTTTCTTCCATCTGGTGTAGAACCTGTTTTAGATCCATATACAACATTAGAAGTGATCGTTAAAACAGACATAGTAGGCTCGGCATTTCGATAGCATTTATGTTTCTTTAATTCAGAGAAAATTTTCTCTAAAATTTCTTTGGCTATAGAATCTACTCTATCATCATCATTTCCATATTTAGGAAAATTTCCTTCAACTTTAAAATCAACTGCAATTCCTTCTTCGTTTCGGATTGGCATAACGCGTGCATATTTAATTGCAGATAGAGAATCCGTTGCAACAGATAAGCCAGCTACCCCATAAGCCATATAACGATGAACATTTGTATCATGAAGAGCCATTTGTCCAGCTTCATAGGCATATTTATCATGCATATAGTGAATAATATTCATCGTATCACTATAAATTTCAGCAACACGTTCTAACATTTTAAAATAACTTGCCTTTACTTTTTCGTAATCTAATACCTCGTCTGTCATTTTTTCAAATCCATCAACGACTAAATCTCCTTTTACTTCGTCTATTCCGCCATTAATTGAATATAGAAGTGACTTAGCTAAATTGCATCTTGCTCCAAAGAACTGCATATCTTTTCCAACACGCATTGCAGATACACAGCATGCTATTGCATAATCGTCTCCATAAATAGGTCGCATTAAATCATCATTTTCATATTGAATAGAATCTGTTTTAATACTCATTTCAGCACAATATTGTTTCCAATTCTCTGGTAATTTTGTGCTCCATAAAACAGTCATATTTGGTTCTGGCGCTGGGTCTAAATTTGTCAATGTATTTAAAATACGATAAGAACTTTTAGTAACCATGCTTTGACCATTCTCATTCATACCACCAATAGAACATGTTACCCAAGTTGGATCTCCTGAAAATAATTCATCGTATTCTGGAGTTCTTAAGTGTCTTGCAATACGAAGTTTAATAATAAATTGATCTATTAATTCTTGTGCATCACGTTCAGTTAATACACCATTTTTTAAATCTCTTTCCATGTAAATATCTAGAAATGCATCTACTCTACCGAGACTCATTGCAGCACCATTATTTTCTTTAATTGCTGCTAAATATCCAAAGTAGGTCCATTGGACTGCTTCTTTTGCATTAGAAGCTGGTTTGGAAATATCATATCCATATTTTAAAGCCATTTTTTTTATCTTGTCTAATGCTCTATACTGTTCCGAAATTTCTTCTCTTTTTCGAATTAAATCGTCGGTCATTCTGCCACATTTTTTATCCCATTCGTGTTTCTTTTGCTCCATTAAATAATCAATACCATATAAAGCAATTCTACGATAATCGCCGATAATTCTACCACGGCCATAAGCATCAGGAAGTCCTGTTAATAATCCTACATGTCTTGCTTTTCTAATATCTTCTGTATAAGCATCAAAAACGCCTTGGTTGTGAGGTTTACGGAACTCATTAAAATACTTATCTACAAGTGGATTTAATTTATATCCATAAGCATCTAGCTCTTGATAAACCATTCTCATTCCACCATATGGATTTACAATCCTTTTCAAGGGAGCATCTGTTTGTAATCCAACAATTACTTCATTTTTTTTATCAATATATCCAGCATCAAAATTATCAATACCTGACATGTGATCTACATCGATATCCAATACATGTTTTTTTAATTCTTATTTCAATAGAATAGAACATTTCTCCCAAACCTTATCTGTTCTAGGAGTAGTTTTTTCTAAAAATGATTTATCGCCATTATATGGAGTATAATTCTTTTGAATAAAGTCTTTCACATCAATTCTATTACACCAATTCCCACCTTTAAAATTTTTCCATTGTTCTCTCATTACATCATCCTCCTACTTTATTATTTTAACACAAACAAATAGAAAAAATAACTGCTAAATTAATAGTTAATCTTCTTTACATTTTTATTGACAAATTTATTCCAGAGAAGTATCGACTGTATAATTAAAAATATCTTCCATTTTTATATCTGTAATTCCATTTATATACAAGACATTATGAGCTTCCATTTCCGGAATAAAAATATAAATTGTACCAATCTCTTCTTCTGATTTATTTAGTAAATGAATGGCTACTTCTTTTCCATCAATTTTCACATCAGATTGATTTTCTACCATTAAAACAATTCTATTGTCTTTTTCTCCAATCACTGCCTTAAAATTAGAGAAGGTATATTCCAAAAATTGTTTTACATCTTGTAGGGAATCAGCTTTTTTATTTGTAACAAATTTTTCATCTTTTTCTAAGTAATTCAATGGATCAATTCCACCGGATTCATCATAAATTTTAGCCAAATCTCTACTGTAAATATAATCTCCTTCTTCTAAATATAGGTTTTCATCTTTTTTAGAATTTAAAAAAAGCAATAATACGATAACTCCAATGATGATAACAGTTACTGCTGCTACTACCATTAATTTTATTTTATTTTTCATATATCCTCCCCATTTTTTCTTTCATATTAATTTGACTGTAATAATTATTCTAAAAATTTTTTTCTTTTGCTTTCACTTACTTTACTAATTTTAGTTTATGTAAAAAATCTTAGGGTCTATTGATTATTTGTTTAAATATTGTTTTACTATTTGAATGGTTTTATCTGCTTCTTCTTTTAATTCTTCATAATGATTATTTATATAATTTATATCATTTTCTTGACTTTTTAATTGGTGTTCTAAAGACATTTCAGCTAACTTTGTAAATCCTAAATATTTTGAATCACTTTTCATAGCATGTACTAAAATGGCATAGTTTTGCATATCTCCATTTTTCTTATATTCTTCTATTTTTGGAAGTCTTGTCTTGGACTCTTCTAAAAAATCTCCTAAAATTTCTTCATACATCTCTAGATCGCCTAATAGTTCAATTGCACTATCTACATCAATCCCATTATTTTTTAATAAGTTAATATTTTTCATTTTATCCCTACTTTCTTTTTTTATTATACCGCAAGTATATAAAAAGTAAAAGAAAAATTGGTAAATTTTACACCAGTTTTTACCAATCTATGAACTTTTTATAATTTACTATTAATTCCTCTCATTGCAGGGAAAAATTTGACTGGATTAAAGGTTGTCCCTGGATAAGATGATGAAATGTTATAAATATCACTATCCCCTGCATAAGCCATAGTAAAGTGTAGATGTGGTCCACCAGTACAAGCATCTTTCCATTTGGCAATTTCTTGGGGACCTCCTCCACTTGTTCCAATTTTAGAACCTGCTGTTACTTTTGTACCAACACTAACATTTGAACTAAGCAAATGCATATATAAGGAAATGTAATCGACACCATTATAAGTATGCCTAATTTGAATTACTAATCCACCACAACTTTTAACACCCGTTTGCTTCCAATAAACACCTGAATATATGACTGTTCCATTTCCAACTGCCTTCACAACACTTCCTTCTGGAGTTCCTAAATCAACCGCATAATGATATCGGTCTTCATCCCAACCATAATTAGAAGTTTGTCTAAAACTATCTAATGGATATGTCCAACCATCTACCGCTGCAACTCCTGTACAAGAATTAATATCTGAGTTTCTTTTACATCCTATACTTTCATAGTAATTAATCAATTTCTTTTTGGCTGCTACTTGTTCAGAAACATCTAAACTTTCATCCGTTTCACTTTGGTATCTTACTTGAATAATTGCGTATTTTTCTTGTAATTCACTTTTTTTTACAGATAATTGTTCTTTTTTCGTAGATAATTCTTGCTTTTGGTTATTTAATTCGGTAATCAAATTATTTAGCTCATCTACTAATCCTTGATTATAATCACTCATCTGAGTAACCACTGCATAGCGATAGATAAAATCAGTATAATCTTCTGCTTCAAATATATATTCTAACATGCTATTTCCTTTACTATTCGTAAGTTGTAAATAAAGAAGCATTTGATTGGTTTCTTCTTTTTTCTTTTCAATTTCTTTTTCACTTAATTCAATATTTTTTTCAGCTTGATTAATATCTTCTTGAGCTTTTTTTATTTCTGCTTCGGTACTAGCAATACTAGCCTTTAAATTATTTAATTCTGCTTGTGTCATGTTTGCTTTGGATTTAGCAGAATTATAACTTTTCTCTAAAGCTGATAGATCATTATATAAATCTTGCAATGTAGTAGCATAAGTTTCACTACTAGCAAGGAAAAAACTTAATATGATAATCCATAAATATTTACTTTTTTTCATTCGACCACCTACTATCATTATAAATTGAGATAAGAAACAAGTCAATTTGTTTCTAACTTTATTTACTATTTTTTAAGTATTTTTTTAAAATTCTATCTAATTCATATTTATCAATTGGTTTTGATAAATAATCTTCAAAACCAATATTTAGATATTTTTCTTTCATTCCAGTAAATGCGTTTGCTGTTAATACTACTACTGGAATGTAATAGCCATCTATTCTTTCAATCTTTTTAATAATATCTAATGTTTCTGTACCACTCATCTCTGGCATTAAGTCATCCATTAAAATTAAATCAAAATTTGTATCTTTATCTAAAATATCTAAACATTCTTTTCCACTATTCGCTTCTACTACCTCTACTTCATAGGGAGCTAGTAATTTTCTTACAACTTTTAAATTTAGTTTATTATCATCTACAATTAAAATTCTTTTCTCTGGAGCAGAAAAAGGTTTCATTATCTTTTTCTTATCCACTTTTTCTTCATAATTTTCACTAATAATTTTTTGATCAATTGTTACAGTAAAAGTAGTCTCTTTTTCATAAACGCTATCTACATCAATTTTTCCATTCATTAATTCAGTTAAATGTTTAGCAATAGATAAGCCTAAATTGTTTTTTTCTTCTCTATCATTATACTCAAAAATTTGATTTAATTCTTCTTTTTTAAATCCTTTACTAGTATCTTTTATTACTATTTTTAATCGACATCTGGAACTAGATTTTACACTTTCTATTTCTATGGAAATATTTCCTTTATCTGTATATTTGATAGAATTCATCATTATATTTAAGACAACTTGGCTAATTCTATCACTATCACCTAATAATACTTTAGGAATATCCTTGGCAATTTTTACAGTAAAATCTATTTTTTTATCTTTCATTTTGGATTTACTAATTTCTATGATATTATCAATCATATCATAAACATTATAATTTTCTTCTATAATTTCTAAATTACCTGACTCTATAATAGATAAATCGATCATACCATTAATTACATTGATTAAATCTTTAGAAGCAATTCGAATATCTTTTATATCTCCTTTTATTTCTTCTATACTATTGCTATCTAATATTACTTGACTAAATCCATCAATGGTATTCAGAGGGGTTCTAATTTCATGAGAAAGATTCTTTAAAAAGGCACTTTTATTCATACTTTGTTTTAGAGCATAGTCTCTTTCTAATTTTAGAGTTTCCAATTCTTTTACATTGCTATTTTCTAAAGTCATATATAAATAAAGCACTACTAAAATAACCCCAGTATTTATCACCGGTAAATTTGGATAAATTGTTTGTAATTCTAGTAATAGAGTTTCTATCATAAACATCACGAATAGATGAATCCATTTTTTGGTTGGAATCTTTTTTATACTTTTTAGTATCATTATAAAATCAATAAGTAAATATACTCCAATAAAAATCATAAAAATATTATGTTCTTCATGAATTATCATTTCTTTGATTTGAATATTAGATATTAAAATGATTAGTGGTGTAAATAAATTGATCGCAATAAAACTATTTCTTACCATTATTTTTTTTTGATTCAAGATTGTTTCGTTACTTGGATATTTTGCTTTTAAAAATTGAACTATATCATACATTGTATAAAGTGAAAACCAGATAACTATACTAATTAAATAACACTTTCCAAACCATATGGGATTACTTTCCGTTTTAATTGCAATATAGGTGGATAGATATAGAAGTTGCATTATATAAGTGGTAAGTAAAATCATTTTAAAACTTCCTTCTCCGTGCACAAAATTTTCTTTCTTAGCATAATAAAAAGCAATTAATAAAACCAGAATAAGCAATCCTAATAGTTGAAATTGAAAAGCCATAACAACACCTCTCTACCTCTCTTTATTTTGATTTTATTATAACAAAAAAAATGAGAAAAGTATATCTTTCTTCTCACTTTTGTTTAAAAAATATTTTTAGCTACTTTTTTTAAATAAACTACTTAAGACTTCTTTTTCTTTTTGATAATGATGATTTTGATAAAATAAATGGGTTTTATTTTTATACATTTTTCTAATATTATTTACAATTTTTATTTTAGGGTATTGAATGGAATATAAATATCTTTCTAATAGAAATTTATGATATAAATATTTTCGTTTTCTATAAAACTGGTATAAATAAGTAAATAATAAAACAAATATCATTAAATTGGAATAATTGTATTGATAAATATTTAATAGAGCTAAGAATAGAATTAGTAAAATAGAAATGATTATTGTAACCATATTGGCTAAATTATAATATAAGTATTTTGATAAAAGGAGATTTAAAATTTTTGCTCCATCTAATGGATAGATCGGTAATAAATTAAAAAAAATCATTTGATTATTATATAAAGTATATAGATTCATTGTATAATTGCGAATCAAACCTTGGTGATTGCAAAGTACAATTATTAAATAAAAAGCATATTGAAAAATTACTCCTGCAGTTGCAATTAATAATTCTTCCTGAATATCTCTATTTAGCATATCTTCTATTTTTGTCATACCACCATAAGGATAAATCACTATTTTGCTAACATGAAAGTGATTTAGTTTTGCTATTAGATAATGTCCCATTTCATGTATTAAAATTAAAGTTGTAAAAACAATTAAGTTTAGGTAATATCCTGTTAAAATAAAACCTAAAGCCATTAGTAAGTAGGAACTATGAAATTCTATTTTTAGTTTTTGATGGCTAAATTTCCCTTCTCGCATCGATTTCCCCATGAATCTATCATTTTATCATTTTTGACAACGCAAATAATTTCACATTGATTTGCACAGCCGTGGCAATTTACGCCTTTGGTTTCAAAACGAATATCTTCAATATCAAATGAAAATTCTTGTTCTTGTTTGCTCTTTTTGGCTAAAATAGCAACTCCTAATGCTCCCATTAGATGAGAATTTTCATCCACATAAATATTTTCTCCTGTTAATTCTTCAAAAGCTTTTACTACTCCAATATTTTTGCTAACTCCTCCTTGAAATACAATGGGACCTATAATTTTTTTTCCTTTCCCAACATTGTTTAAATAATTTGTAACTACACTTTTGCATAGTCCTGCAATAATATCTTCTTTTTTGTGTCCCATCTGTGCCTTATGAACTAAGTCAGATTCTGCAAATACTGTACATCTAGCTGCAATGGTTGTGGGTTTTTTGCTCGTCATTGCGATTTTTCCAAATTCTTCTACATCTACTCCTAATCTTTTGGCTTGAGAAGACAAAAATGATCCGGTTCCTGCAGCACACAAAGTGTTCATAGCATAGTCAGTTACAATGCCATGGTTTAAAATAATGATTTTAGAATCTTGACCTCCAATTTCAAAGATTGTTCTCACCTCTGGATAAATTGATGTTGTTCCTACTGCATGTGCTGTGATTTCATTTTTTATTACACTAGCACCTAAGATAGTACCAATTAATTTTCTGGCTGATCCTGTTGTTCCTACTGAAACTACTCGATATTCTTTGGCATTAAATTTTTTCTTTAAAATACTTATTAATCTTTTTACTGCCTCAATTGGGTTTCCTTCTGTATAAAGGTATTCACTTGCTAGTATTTGATTATTTTTATCTATAATTACACCCTTTGTTGAAATGGATCCAATATCAATTCCTAAATATGCTTTTTTCATAAAATATTACCTCCTCTTATAAATGATATGTATGTTTTACTAAAAAAATATACTAAAAATAAAAAAAATCAATCCTAATTAATTGACTTTTTTCTTACTTTTTTCTTGGAATATAGCGAAGAGTTTTTGGAATACTTTTTTTGATTTCTTTTTCTAAATTAATATTTTCTTTAAATAATTCATAAAAAATATAGTGATAATCCTCATTTGTTAGTTTTATCTTTTGAATATTCTTTTTATAAATAGAAATACTTATCAGTATTTTAGCAATGAAATCATCCCATTTATGAACTTTAAAACTTAATGTATCTTGGATTCCTTTGTAATTATTAATTTTTTGATAAAAATATTCATCAAAAATATTGATACAAGATATACTTTTTAAGATGGAATAGTTGTCGTTTAAATAGTCATAATATTGAATTCCACCTTCTAAATAATTTTTAGAACATCCAGGACATTGGCATTTGATATTTAATGTATCTTGAATAGTACCATTTTTTGGGCTAAGTGCTATTAAATTTGTAGAATACTTTTCTTGAATTTCAAGAAGATTTTCTTGTTCTAAAAATAAATTTTTATATTCTTGATAAATTTCTAGTGTTTCTTCATTTCCAATTAGAAAGTATAATTTTGGTATTAATTCTTCAAAATTACCTTCTAAAAGAGTGTAAGCTTTTTTTTCTAACTCACCAAATGTTAATACTTGATACTCTTGTTGCCTTTGAATTGAATATAGAATTCTGATTATGTTTGCTAATTCTTTTATATCAAATTTTCCATATTCTTCTAATGGATGAGGAGCATTCCACGTTTTTGCAGAATAATATGTTATCATCTCGTCTAAATTTGGGAATTTATCATATAGTATTATTTTTTTACTATTTTTAGATATGAAGAAATTCGTATAAGGTTCTATTGAATGAAGAACTTCTTGTTTTAACACTATATCTTTATGTTTTATTGTTTCTTCTGTTTGTTTTCTTGACTTTTTGATTTCTGTTTCACTTTTAAAAAATTCTTTCTTGATTTGATTGTTTTGTCTTTTTCCCATAAAAACCCCTACCTACTTAAAATTTTTTATTTTACATATTTTAATGTCTTAGGAATATTTTTTTCTACTCCTTTTGCAACATCAACAGAATATTCTCTAAATATTTTTTGAAAAATGTATCGATAATCATCATTAGTTAAATCATGAACTTTTCTATTTTTCTTATAAATAGCAATTCCAATCAAAATTTCTGCTAAAAAAGTATCATCCTTATGAATTGGAAAACTAATGGTGTCATTCATACCTTCATAATTTGCAAATTTCTGATAAACTCTTTTATCAAATATATTAATTTGATCACTATATTGAACACTACACTGTATTTCTTCATCCTCTATCCAATCACAGTAATTAATTCCTGGATCATTTCTTAAGAATTTTGGACAATTACATTGGATTTTCAAGGTATCATCAAGTGCATACTTAGGAAATAGGCTAATCTGGTTTGCTTTCTTTACATATTCTATTGGAACATAATCATCTGCTATAAAACAATTTTGATACAATTGATATGGTTTTAATTGTTCTTGTTCCCCGACTGTAAATTGTAGAGATGGTTTTCTTGTTACCAACTGTTCTTTTATTTTTTCTTTCTTTAAATAGCCAACAGTCAATATCTGATATTCTTTTTGATTTTGTAGAGAATAAATCAGACGAATAATTTCTATTAATTCTTTAATATTAAAATAACCATACTCCCAAATTGGGTGAAAAGAGTTATCTGAATAAGGACTACTATAATAAGCTTTCAGAACTTCTAAATCAGGAAAATTTTCTACAAAAACAAAATCTTTTTTTTGAAAAGAAGCAAAATAGTTTGGATAAAGGGTCTTTTTTTCCATCTCTTTATTTTTAATAGCAATGTCATATTCTCTCATCATACTTATTTTTTCTTTTTGTAATTTTTTTATTTCTAAATTTATTTTTTCTATCTTTGTCATGTTTCTCTCCTTCATTCATTATTTTTTTTGATATATCGTAATGTCTTTGGAATATCTTTTTTAACCATTTTCTGGATACTTTCAATATTATCTTCATTAAATAATATCTTAAATATTTCCTGATAATGTTCATCCGTTAAATCTTTGACATCCTGATTTTGTTGATAGATAAGACCATTATTTTTCTTATAAATCGCTATACTAAGTAACATTTCTGCAAGAAACTTATCCTCTATATGAACTTTAAAACTTAATGTGTCCTGTATTCCTTCATAACTAGAAAAGTTTGTCAAACAATTATTAAAAATATTGAAGCATTCCGAATAAAATGAACAACAAGGAATTTGTAACCAATCATGGTAATAATGAATTCCTTCTTTTTTATTATCAGTTACTCTATCTATATTACAGCAAATTCCTAAAGTATTTTCCTCATAACTTTCTCTTGCTTGAAGAGCAATTAAGTTCGGTATTTTTTTAGATTGTATTATCGCTAAATTTTTTTCAAGATCTCCTTGAAAAGTTCCATTTAGAAAATAGTAATCTGCTAAGCTTTTTTCGTTGCCAATTAATAAAAACAGTGCTGGATAATTAGGCTTAATATGACTCTCTGGAGTCATGGTACCAAAGGTAATAATTTTATACTCTTCTTGTTTCTGATAAGAAAATAATAATTTAATTACTTCTGCTAATTCTTTTATTGAAAAATCGCCATAAGAAGCAAGTGGATGAGCAAAGTCACCACTTTCTTCATAAATTTGCACTTCTTTCTTTGTTGGAAAATCATGAATGAATTCAAAATTTTTATTGTTCTTTTTCTTAAAAAAATTTGGATAACAGTTCATCATATCCTCTCGATATTTTCTTATTTTAATATCTCGATAATGAAGTTCATTTTCCATTACCCTTATTAATTCTTCCTTTTCTTTTGTTAATCTAGATATTTCTTCCTCTAAGATAGCAAAATTAGACATTTTATACCTTCTTTCTAATTTAATCATATCATAGATTTCTTATCTCATCATAATAATTAATTAGCAATTAATATAAAGTTTTCTCTATTTTTAAATACAAAACTTATCTTTGAATCACTAATTATCAAATTGAACTATCTAAAAAGTAAGTAACATATCATCTATATTACTTACTTAGTTTTGTGATGCTCTCTAAGATCATATTTATCCATATTTTTTAAAATATCTTGTACTAAATAGCTATATTTTTGAAATTCTTCCATTGCTCTTTTATCATAAGGAAGACAATATTTAACAATTTCTTGCTTTTTATTAATTCCAATAAACCAATCTTTAGAACCAACAATATAAATAAAATCCTCTACTTCTAATTTATTATAATATAAATAATGCTTATTTTTTTCTTGTTCTGAATGACTAATATACTCTATACTAGAATAAGCAATATTATTTAAAATTAGTTCGATTCTTTCTTTATCATATTCATGAGTTGGAGAAAAAATATAAGGATTTGGTCTACTTTGATAAAAGATATCTTTATTATCATAATATTGAATCTTTGTATCCATATTTTTTTTATATAAGATATAATTTGATACATCACTTTTATTATAATCACAATATACATCTGTATTTAAGGGAATGAATCTCTCAAAATTTATTTTTTCGTAATTTAGGTTCTTCATATATGTCTCATGATGAATATCAGTGATTGTAACAATTTCTATCTGATTTCTATTATCTTGGATTATTCTTTTAGCGATTTTTTCAATAATACTCATTATTTTTCGATATAAAGCGTCATCTTCTATTCTGGGATCAATACTATTTATATTTAACATATTGCCATTAATACTACCTGGAAGTACATATTTTATATTAGCATACTCTATATAAAGTACTAGACCTCTAGGGTTAGTTAAGCAAAATCGAAAAAAATCTTCTCCTTTTCCACCTACTTTGAAACAAGAACCAGTGTCAATTCCACTAACTAGCAAATCTTCCTCATCTGGATTTGCTACTCTATATTTCGCTTCGTCAACTATTCCACCATAAAAGTCTATGGCACAACTATTTTTTTTCTTTCTTTCTTTATGTATTTTCATGGCTCGTTTTAAAATAACTTCAGGTAGTTCTGTACAATATTTTCTAGATTTTAATAACTTAGATAATGTTGATAATGTAATATCCAATTCATCTGGTTTTAAATGATACAAAAATACTTTAGAAATATCAATAACATCTAAAATAGAATAAAGACTTAATTCATTATCCTTGGCAATCAGGGTATTTATCTTATCAAAATGATTCATGATTTGATATAACTCATCATTTAAACCTAATGCCTGTTTATTTAGTACCATTCTGAGTAAACAATCATTATCTTTTTTCGAGTTTCCTAGTAAAAATTTTATAAATATAGCATTTTCTTTTAATTTTCCATCCTTTGTAAGTTGATAATCTAAATCAATATCACTTACCAAATTATAAATATCTTTCATTGTAATAGGCGTTTTTCTAGCAATACTTTCATAATATTTTTTATATTTCATAGTGTCTATTTGATGATAATAATTTTCTCTCTTCTCAATTTCTTCTAATATAATTTTTTTCACAATTTCCTTTCGCTTTTCTTTAGTTACTCCGACTAATCGTTTTTCTAAGGTATTCCAAAAAGAAAAAATATATTCTTCATCATTATTGGCACAAAATTCTTTAAAATAGTCTAACTTTCTATTCATAAATGCTTCTAAAAAAACATGCTCAATTCCATAATAATAATACTTATTTTGATTTTTTAAGCGGTATTCTCTTCTTGTATCTTTAAATAGTTCTTCACTTGCTCTCTTAATAGAAGAAGGTGTAGAATAAGTAAAGAAATCATTTAGAATCTTCTTACTATTATCTAATCCAAAAGCCATATATAACTTCATTATGCCAATAAATAACTGATTGTTAGAAACATCATTTTTAGTTTTGCATAATTCTAATAACGATAAAATATGTCTACGATTTACATGTTCTATAAAATCATATGGAATTTTTTTCTCATCGATATATAGATAACCCTTCTCTACTTTAGAAACCCTTACTAATATCTGAAACTTTGCATAAATTAATAATTCCACTTCATTTTTTATATGAAATAAAGCGATATTTTTAAATTGATTCGAATTAATAGCATTTTCAACAGTTCCTATTACATATGAACTACAAGAATACTTATTTAGAATATATTCTTGGATATTCATTTGATATACTTGATTAAGATTATCATTCAAAAGTAATTTAGATAACTCTTCTTCATTTAACTTTCTTAAGTGATGGGTTAAAACTTTTTTTCCTGAATTAGAAACTAATAAGTTTCTATGATTATAAATATAATTTTTAATTTCATCGTCACTTAAATCAAGAATAGATTTGTTCATCTTATTAACGGGGATACTCATTACTTTGTTAAATAGATCCATATCATCTAAAATCATCTTTTTACATTCATGATTTACATTTAAGAATAATAAATTAAATTTTGTTATATCCATTTCTAATAGTGATTCTTTTTCTTTTAATAAAGATTTAAATGTAGTAACGTCCATTTTTTGAAAATGGCGAATTAATTGTAGTGGATTCATTTTATTTATTTCATTCATAACATCACCAATAAACTTTCTTTTTCTAATTATATACTGTATTTTTTTCTTTGTCTAGAAAAAGAAAAAGAACATTTTCTAATAAAAAACTAATTACAGAACTATAAATTCATATAAAGAGAAACATAAATTTTTCTAAAAAAAACAAATGCTCTGAATAGCACTTATTTTCTCTTTAATAATTCTTCTAAATCATTTTCTAATTTACTAATATCATTTGGGCTCATAAAAGCAAATACTGTATTATCATACTTACTTAATTTGTTTGCTTCCTCTATATTTATATGGTATCCATTTTCTAGCTTATTTATAATCATATTTGAAGTAACGTCTGGATAATCTTCTTGTTTTTCTCTTGCTGGATGGATATCTAATATGTAGCTAGCATCTGCCTTATTAAAAACACTTACTAAATCGTCTGCAAATTCTTTGGTTCTAGTAAAAGTATGGGGTTGAAAGATAATTACTAAATGTTTGTCTGGATACTTTTGGCGAATTGCTTCAAGCGTTGCTTTTACTTCATTAGGATGGTGTGCATAATCATCAATAATCCTATTATTTCCAACTTTTTTTTCGCTAAATCTTCTTTTTGCTCCTGTAAATTTTTTTAAATTAGCAAAAATTTCTTGATATGGAACTTTTTCTATTATGCCCACTGCAATAACTGCTAATGCATCTAGTAGTTGATGTTTTCCATATAATGGCAAATCAAAGTGTCCATAATTATCTACATCAAAGGAAACACCATCTTTTGTATAGATAACATTTGTAGCCCTTACGTCATTAGATTCTTCTAATCCATAAAAGGTAATAGGTTTTTCTACTTTCATCTTTCTAGTATATGGATCATCTCCATAAGCTACAATCATTTTTTTTGCCATATTAGCATAACTTGTATAAGCATCTATTACATCCTCAATATCTTTATAATAATCTACATGGTCTAGATCAATATTTGTAATTACTGCTATATAAGGGTGATAAGCTAGGAAATGACGTTTATATTCGCAAGATTCTAATGCAAAATATGGATTTTCTTTTTTAGCACTTCCCGTTCCATCCCCAATTAAATAGGAAATTCCTTGATTTTGAAATGCTAATGAAAACATATTGGTAGTGGTTGTTTTTCCATGGCATCCTGCAATACAGATTGTTTTAAATTGCTTTGTTAATTCTCCAACCATCTCATTATACTCTAATATCTTTAAATTTAATTCTTTGGCTTTTTTTAATTCTACATTATCATCTTTAATAGATGCACCTTTAATAATTGTAAATCCTTCTTTTATATTTTTTTCTTCATATACATAAAAGGGAATATCATTTTTAATTAGTTCTGATTCGGTAAAAAAGTGTTTATCAATATCACTTCCTGATACAGCGTATCCTAGTTGCTTTAGAATAACCGCTAATGCACTCATTCCAGTACCTTTTATTCCAATTAAATAATACATATTATCTTCCCCTACCTTTCTTAGGTTCTTCTTCATCTAAGTAATATAAATCATTCATATTTTCAAACATTCTTCTTTGATTTATCTTATTATATAGTTTAATACGAAGTTGATTGATAATTACTTGGATTTTTTTTATAGAAAAACTACCATAAGTATTTCCTAAATATTTTACATAATTATTAATGATATTTAACTTTAATCTTTCCGCATCCATTAAAGTAGCTTTAATAGTACCTTCTTCTCCACCGGATGGGTCTTCTTCAAACTCTTCTAACATTTTCAGTAAATAGCGAATTTTAATTTCTACTTTTTTACGAATTAGTTTTTCACTTAATGTAGGATTTACAAAAATAATTTTATTTACAGCAATTGCATCTTCGATTTTCGTTTTAGGAGTAATTGGATAACCTTTTATTTTATCATATTCTAAATATAAAATTTCTCCACTTTTTTGGTTTCTATATAAATAGTAATTTCCCTTTTCCATAGCTTACTCCTCTCTATTCTCAGTTAGTTTTTTTCTCATATCTTCTCTCCATTTATTAATATTGGCATGATGACCACTAAGTAATACTTCCGGTACTTTTAGTCCTCTAAACTCTGCTGGCTTTGTATAGACAGGATAATCTACCATTCCATCAGTAAACGTTTCACTAATTAAACTCTCTTGATTAATTACTCCTGGTATTAATCTCGTTACTGCGTCTACTACTGCCATTGCGGGAATCTCTCCACCTGTTAATACAAAATTGCCTATTGATAGTGTTCTATCTACCATTGTTTTAATTCTCTCATCAAATCCTTCATAATGACCACATAGCAAAATAATATGTTTTTTTAATGAAAATTCCTGAGCTAGTTTGGAAGAAAAGTTTTCACCACTAGGAGTTAGCATGATCACTTCACTACTATCTGTTCGTAAATCCTCAATTGCTAAGAATATTGGCTCACACATTAAAACCATCCCAGCACCGCCACCATAAGAATAGTCATCTACTTGTTTGTTCTTATATGGAGAATAATCTCTAATATTATGTACCTTTATTGTAACTAACTTTTTTTCAATTGCTCTTTTCATAATAGACTCTTTCAAAAATCCATCAAACATACCTGGAAACAAAGTTAAAATATCTATCTTCATCTTTTATCCCTCAATTAATCTAATAATCCTTTTATATATTCAAGAGTCATAGTGCGCTCTTTTAAATTGATTTTTTTTATTATATCACAAACATAAGGAACTAAATACTCTTTTCCGTCTTTGTTTACAACAATTCTTTCTTGATATGGATCTTTTTCTATTTTTATTACTTTACCTATTTTTTTGTTATTCATCACAACATCCATACCAATTAAATCTTCATCTAAGTATTCTCCTTCCTCTAAGACTAGATCACTTTTCTTTAGATAAACATTCTTTCCTTTATATTTTAGTACTTCATTAATATTAGTATATCCATCCATAGTAATCATATCAAATTGTTTATGTGGACGATAACTAGCAATAATTTCCTTTACTTTTTCTTTTCCAATATAAATTGGAAAATGCTTATGTAGAACTTTATCTTTGTATTTAAATTGAGATAAGATTCGTACTTCTCCTTTAATACCATGAGTATTTACAATTTTTCCTAAATAAAGATATTCCATATATAATTCACCTACTTATTCGTTTTTTATTTTCTTTGAATATACAAAATAAATTCTTACCTTTTCATTACCTATCTAATTCTAAAATTACTTATTATTAATCTCATACAATAAAATAGAAGCTGCTACAGATGCATTTAAACTTTCACAATTTTCATTCATTTTAATATATAAATATTCATCACATAATTCTTCTATATTTCTACTAATTCCTTGGCCTTCATTTCCAATTACTAGAGCAAAATGCGAATATATTGAAGCTTCTCGTACATCGTGTCCATTTGTTACTTTAGTGCCTACTATTTTATAATCTTGATTCTTTAATTCATGAATCAGTTTTTCAGTATTTTTAACTAGGATTGGGATATGAAACATCATGCCCTGACTTGCTCTTACTACTTTAGGACTATAAAAATCCACTGTATCAGGACTACACACAATTGTATCTATATTAAAAGCAACTGCACTTCGGATGATGGTTCCTAAATTACCAGGATCTTGTATTCGATCTAAAATTAAAATTTTTTCTCCAAATTTTTCTTCATCTTTTCTTTTGTTGACCACTGCCATTACCCTAGATGGACTATCCATAGAAGATAATTTCTTTAATACTTCTTTTGAGACATATAAAGTTGGTACATCTAAAGGGAAGATTTCATTTTGCTCTAATATCAATTCTTTAATTAATCCTGCTTTAAATGCCTCTAAAACCAAATGTTTTGTTTCTACTAAAAAAGTATTACTTTGATCACGATATTTTTTTTCTTTTAACCTTGTTAATTCTTTAATATGCTCATTATGAACAGATGTTATTAACATTTTATCAGCTCCATTTTCTAACTATGTACAATAATTCTAAATATCCATTCCATATCTATTTAATAAATACATTAAATTACTATAATCAACCATATTTTCTCATCCTTACTTAATAGACCATTTATTTTTCATAATCAATTAAAATTCATTATATTAATAAAAATTCTTACAAAAATGAAAAATAAACTTAAGTATTTTTTTCAATTAATTAATCTCTTAATTTCTTTCGAATTTCTTTATAATTAGGGCAATATTTTTCTACTTGTTTCCAAAAATTTTTAGAATGGTTAGGGACTAAAAAATGAGATAATTCATGGACAATCACATAATCTAGGCATTCTATATCATAGCGAAACAATTCAAAATTTAAAGTTACATTATGATTCTTGGTATTACAAACTCCCCACCTAGTTTTCATCTTTCTTATTTTCAAATTAGGGTGTGGTATTTTTTCTTCAAATTCATCGTACCAATACATTAAATGATTATAAAATGTGGTATGAATAAAACTATCTAACCATTTGTATAATACTTTTTCATCTACTACCCAAATATGTCCCTCTTCTACTGTTATTTGGTGTTCAAAATCACCATAAACTATATCATAATATTTTCCAAATAACAAAAATAGTTCTCTTTTTTCTTTTCTAGTTTCTGCTCTTTGTATCATTTTGCCAATTGCTTTTTTATTTTCTTCTAGTAAATGAGAAATCTTTTTTTCACTAATGAAATAATTCGTTGTTACATATATTTTCTCATCTTTTACTCTTACATATGTATTTTTGTTGTCTTTTTTTATAATTTCTACTTCATAATCTTTATTTTTATATTGAAATACCATATCTACTTATTATAATAATCATATTTAGGGAAATGAAATACCCTAGCAAGAAATCGAATCAACTTTTTCTTTTGATAATCATTATAATCCATTACCCCCTTATCATAACTATCCATTGCATAAACAACCCTTTCTTGATTTAGTTCTATTTCTTGTTTTAGGGCTAAATATTTCTTATTCTTTTTTAAAGAAGGATAAACTTTCTCTAATGTTAGGAAACTTAAAAATTCTTTTTCATATTTTTTAAATTCCTTTAGACTGTTACTATTTTGAAATAAATTTTGAATGCTAACTTTTGTTTGTTCTAACTTTTTAATAAAATTTTCTTCATAATTCAATTCACTAGAAATAAATTTTATCATTTCGTCTATTAACTTCATTCTTGCATCTAAATATTCTAAAATTGTGGCGAAAAGATCTTTTACTTTATTCTGATAACCTATTAGGCGATTTAAAAAGAACACTACAATCAAAGCTATTATAATTAAAAGACCAAATATCAATACAATGATAGAATAACTATCCATAATGCACCACCTCTCTTTATTCATTGTATCAAATTTCTTTGGAAAAGTCATTATTTACTTTTGAATTGCAAACAAAAGTATTTTTTATCTTAATTATTTTCCTTATTTACTTATTTTTTGAAGAATTTTATTAGCTTATTTCTAAAGATAAAGAACAAAACATATAGTATACTATGAAAAATAATTTTATTAAATCAACCATTATCTTAATATTAGGTGGCTTTCTTAGTAAGATTCTAGGAATGTTTATTAAAATCATTTTAACTAGAACAATTTCTACAGAGGGAATTGGAATTTACTCTTTAGTATTGCCTACTTTTAATTTATTTATTACCCTTTGTTCTTTAGGACTTCCAGTAGCAATTTCTAAGTTAGTAAGTGAAAATAAGAACGATAATAAGAAAATCGTTTTATCAACAATTCCTATTATTCTTTTGTTTAATTTAGGATTGATTATTCTTCTCTTTCTCATTGCACCTTTTTTAAGTAAATATCTTCTTCATAATCAAATTACCTATTATCCCTTAATTTCAATTGGTTTTACTCTTCCTTTTATCTGTATTTCTTCTATTATTAAAGGATATTTTTTTGGTAAAGAAAAAATGTTTCCTACTACTTTATCTAATATTATTGAACAATTAGTAAGATTATTTTTAACATATACAGTGATATCAAAATTAATGAATCACTCTCTTACTTATGCCATTACTGGGGTAGTTTTAATTAATATTCTTAGTGAAGGAGCTTCTATTTTAGTTTTACTTTTCTTCTTACCACATCGACAAAAGGTTACAGTATCAGATTTTTGCTATAACAAAGTTATTTTAAAGGATTTGTTGGAAATTAGTATTCCTACTACTGGTAGTCGATTGATTGGTTCTTTATCCTATTTTTTAGAACCTATTATTTTAACTTATGCTCTTACAAAGATTGGATACTCTAATCAATTTATTACTTTAGAATATGGTATCGTTAATGGATATGTATATCCTTTATTGCTTCTTCCATCTTTCTTTACTTTAGCGATTTCTAATGCTTTACTTCCTGTTGTATCTAATACTTATAGTCATAGAAATTATGATTATACAAAATATAAAATTAAGCAAGCAATTACTTTATCTTTAATTATTGGTATTCCATGCACTTTACTATTTATGAGTATTCCAGAATTTTTTCTAAATCTAATTTATAATACTACAGAAGGGCTTGAATATATCAAAATTATTGCTCCTGTCTTTTTGATTTACTATGTTCAAGGTCCACTTACAGCTAGTATGCAAGCTATGGGAAAGGCAAAAGAAGCCATGATGGGTACTTTATATGGCTCTATCCTTCGAACAGTTCTTTTATTTGGTTTGTCTTTATGTCATATTGGAATGTGGGGATTAATTATCTCTAGTTTGGGAAATATTTTATTTATTACTATTCATCATTTTTACTATGTTTTTAGAGAATTTTCATAAATTGTGTCTGAAAGTATATGGTAAAATTACCTTTTATTTAGTAGTTTAAAAAAAGGTATAAAAAGAGACTAATGCCTAAAGGGCACTAGTCATCGTTGATTATCTTTTTGTTTTTTGATCATTAACACAATTATTCAGTAAAATTTGAAATGGAATCTAGCAATTACTACTGATACATCTTCCACTGTAATCAAATTGATAAGTTCCATTCCAACTGGCGGTTGAAGATCCACTAATGGTACGATTTCCAGAATTTGGGCAAGTAGATGCTGTATCCTCTGCTTCGTTTCCTTGTGTACAAGCTACCATACTTCCTATAGGTCCGTTCCAATTGGTGACTGTTACTCCGTTTTCTACAAAGTAGTACCAAGCACTACCACTATTCCACCATCCTGTTTTCATAGTTCCATCAGAGTTAAAATAATACCAATGATATTTACCTCTAGAAACTTGTAATATTTTCGCCCAGTTTCCTGCTAATTTAGTTCCTTTGGCTTTTCCACTCCAATAGGAGTTATAACTAGCTTGAGTAATTCTTTCAATACTATTTCCACTATTATATGGAACTAAATAATAATACCATGTGCCACCTGATCCATACCAACCTAATTTATTTGCAGAATAGGTTGTAGATTTTCCTCCATAACTAACTGTAAATGTATAGCGATTGTAATCTCCATAATTATTATTAGTAGTATAACTTGCAGCAGTAGTTGGTACGCTTTGTGTTGAACCATCTGCGTAAGTTACCTTTATTGTAACAGATCTATCTGCTGTTGTACTAGCAGTATAATGAGTGGTATAACTAGTAGCAGAAATATTTGTTACATTTGGTGACCACTGAGCATATAAGGTTATATTTTCACTGGGTGTATAACTTGCTCCGGCATTTCCAATTTTTGTTCCACCAGATGCAGCAGTATACCAACCATTAAATGTCCAATTGCTCCTAGATGGTGTTGGTAATGTCACAGATCCAGTATTCCAATTTGCGTACAATGTTGTATTATTCACTAAATTCCAATCCCGTGCACTGTTTCCACTTGAATTATAATATTGAATTCCATTGCCACTTGTTTCTGTATAATAACCTGTAAAAGTATAAGTAGCTACATTGCTTGTGGTTCCAACACTTCCACCGTTTGCATTGTATGTCACTGTATATTTTCTTTCTGGCTTTGTAATTGTAGGCATTGTACTTCCATATGTTGCTGTCACACTAGTGGTTCCCGCAGACGTTGCACTTTGATTATTTAGGGTAACTGTATAAGTATTTGCTGTCCATTGAGCATGAAGTGTATGATCACTAGCCGTACTAACTTTACTGCTAGAAGTAATATTAGTTCCACCGCTTTCTGAAGTAAACCATCCATTAGATGTGTATCCTGCTCTAAATGGAGTTGGTAAGGTTCCGTAAGTCGAATCATATGTAACTGTTTTTGAACTCTCTACTTTAGTAACATTAACTTTAATTTTATAATTTGAAAAAACAAATGCTCCACTTTCATTAGCCCAAATCCAAAATTTAAATGCGTTTCCCTCTGATTCTGCTGCCGAATTTACCGTTAAAATACCTGTACTAGAACCACTAGTTGGAAAAGCAAGATCCTTATAATTTCTAGTAGATAATCCATTATTTTCATCCATATAAAGATCGGTTACAAAACAACCACTACTATTTCTTGTATAAGTTCCTGAAATAAAGGAGAGAGTAATTTGATATTGTTCCCCTTCTGTAAAACTATATCCACTTAATGCAGATAACTGTACATTCCCTGTTTGGGTTCCATCTAGGGTAAGATAAGAATTCGTAGAATCATATGTTACTGTTACTCCATTTTCTGTCTTACTATTTGAGTGAAAAATATTAGCATTATAATTAACAGTGTAAGTTTTTGGTTTCCATCTAGCATATAAGGTAACAGTTCCTCCAACTTTATAATTATCTCCAGCATCTCCTATCTTTCTACCTCCTGTTGCAGCTGAATACCAACCTTGAAAAATACAACCACTTCGTGTTACATTTGGTAGAGTATTTGATGAATCAGCTATCCATTTGGCATACAATGTATGATTATTTGCAATCGTAACAATTGTGTCATTTGTAATTAAATTTGTAAAATTATTTTCTAAATACCATCCATTAAATGTCCAATTTACTTCTTGAGGAGAACTTGCTCCAGAGGCTAATGTTCCTCCTTGGGTATCATAAGTAATCACGGTAGTTTCTTTGGTTGGAATAGGCAATTGTCCATAAGGTTGCCCATTATTCACATAATATGGACTACTACTAAGTGATCCACCATCTAAATTAAAAGTTACCAAATAGCCGTCTCGACAAAGAGTAGTATCTAAAGTAGAACTAGGATTTCTAACTAATTCTTTCTTACTTTCTGTATAAAGTTCTACTTCCACTTTACCGCTTAAATTTTGATTAATCATAGCAGACTGGTCTTCTAGCTGATTGTTATTTAGACAATCTGATAAATCCGAACTTTGACAGGAGTCACTAAACCACATATAGAAAATATAATCATCATACTGACTTTTATCTGTAGCATTATAATCTGGTAAATCTTGTTGAATTGTAGTAAGTACCATTCTTCCATCTGCAATAGTATCAAATTTGTAATCTAGAGAACCATTAGATATTTCTGTTCCATTTTTTAGTAATTTCCATTTAATATAAGGGCTAAGTAAAGAACAGTTTACTTCCAAATCATTTAAAGCGATATCATAAATAATATTGTTTGCATTGTTTGCTTCTGCTCCTCCTACTTTAAATTCTATCTTAATGACATTATTAGTACTAGTTTCTACTGCACTATCTAAAATTGGTTTAAATTCTAGATTACTAGAATCAAAAGAAGTATTTCCATAAGCTGTTTCATCTATTTGAATTAATGCAGTACTAGTTTGAAATGCTAATGAAGAAGATTGTAGGGCATAAGTAACTCCAATTATTAGTAAGGCAAAAACTATCAAATATATAGAGATGATTCTTTTATCTTGGAAATTTTTCATTTCTAGTTCTCCTTCCTATTCTAATAAAATGAAGCAGTTATTTTTTTTATAAATTGTTCACTTTCATTAGCTTTTAATTATTTTTTTACTTTATAATTTTTACTTTCTATTATAAATAATTATACCATATTCATCATTTTTTTCAAGTACTTTTCAGCTTCAAATTTTCTTCAAAAAATTTAAAAGATATAGTAAATTTTTTTATTCTTTATATTAGCATAACTATATTTTGAAAAATGCATCAGAAAATTAAATCTTTTAATTATCAGTAATATTGTAGTGAAAAGATATCTCAAAAAATACTTTAGTTTATTTTTTAGAGATTCTATTCAACAAAAAGATGAAGTTTGACTCAATTTTCTGATTTTTCAATTTCTAAGAAATTTATAAAAGAATAATCATTCATATAACTATTATACTTAATAAAAAGGGTTTATATTTAAAAAAAGATCATCATAGGTGTAAATTTCTATATGATAATCCCTTTATAAATTTTAGTTTTCCTTAATCTTGATGAACCAAATTTCTTCGTTTTTATTTTTCATCATGAAACATTATATTTTACTATTGATATATTTTTCAATATTAGATGAAGACATTGCCAAAATATCATTCAATTCATTCATTCTCCTTAAATACTCTTGATAAATTGGTTTTTCATTTAATAATTTTACTTTTTCATCTATCACTTTATCTATTTCTTTATAAGTATTGTCCCCTTTTTCTTCAAGACGTACAGATTTTTGTTGCAACTTTTTTATTTCAGATACCATTCTATTAATTTCTTCATCTTTTTCTAAAATTTCTCCGATATTTAAGTAAGCTTGATATTCTTTTGAATTATTAATTGTTTGAAATAATTCATCAATTTTATTTTCAATCATCTATTATTTCACCATCCATACTCCAGGTTTTCACATCTGTAATTTTTACTGGTACAATTTTACCAATATATTTTTCATTTGTATCTATATTTACCAATTTCATCGTATCCGTATAGCCCATCATTTTGTTATCTTTATCACTAGGACCTTCTATTAATACATCTACAGTTTTTCCTAAGTATTTTTGATTATTCCAAAGTGCATATTTATTAATTAACTCATTTAAAGTTGCTAATCGTTTCTTTTTTTCTTCCAAGCTCGTTTCATCTTTCATAATACTAGCAGGAGTTCCTTCTCTAGGAGAATAAATAAAGGTATAAGCTAAATCATACTTTAATTCATTTACCAAATCAATAGTGTCTTGAAAATCATCTTTTGTTTCTCCAGGAAATCCTACAATAATATCTGTTGTGATAGCACAATTGGGGATTATTTTTTTTATTTTGTAAAATAATTCCTTATATTCTTCTTTGGTATATCTTCTTCCCATTTTTTTCAAAATTTTTGTAGAACCACTTTGTAAAGGTAAATGAATATAAGGCATAATATTATCATATTTGGCAATTATCTTAATCATTTCATCTGAAAAATCCCAAGGATGTGAAGTGACAAATCGAACACGAGGAATATTAGTTTTTGCAACATCTTCTAATAAATTAGCCATATTATAGTGTATTTTTAAATCTTTTCCATAAGCATTTACGTTTTGACCAAGTAAAGTCACTTCTTGGTATCCATTTGCTACTAAATCTTTTACTTCTTTTAAAATATCTTCTGGTAATCTACTTCTTTGTTTTCCTCTAGTATAAGGTACAATACAGTAAGTACAAAACTTATCGCAACCATACATAATATTCACCCATGCTTTATACTTAGAATCTCTTTTTACGGGTAAGCCTTCAATGATATCTCCTTCTATACTAAATACTTCCATCATTTGCTCTTTTGTTTTTAATGTTTCTTTTAAATAAAGTGGTAACTTATGAATATTATGAGTGCCTATTATAATATCTACCCATGGAAATTTATTTTTTAATTCTAAACTAATTCCTTCTTCTTGAGCCATACACCCACAAAAAATTGTAATTAGATCACTTTTTGTTTCTTTTAAGTGTTTTACTCTACCTAACATTCCCATTACCTTATTATGAGCATTTTCTCGAATAGCACAGGTATTTAAAATAACAACATCGCTATTTTCCATATCTTCTTGTCTTTTATATCCCATGTCTTCCATGATTGCTGCAATATTTTCACTATCATGAACATTCATTTGACACCCATACGTATATAAACAATAATATTTCCCTTTTCCTATCTGTTTCATATCTTCTGGAACTATATAATCATTTCTTTTTACAATAGTTGCATCAGATGTTCTAATTCTAGCACTTTCTAGATTTGGTAAATTCATTCCTTTCACTCCTTACTTCTATTTTTACGTTTATTATATTTTTTTAAATTTTTTGTTACTTCTTTTTGATTAATCTTTTATAAGATAAATAATTGTACTGACTCGTAAATATTTCATTTGCTTTTTTCTTTTCATTTAAATAATTTGCTAGTTCATTTACTCTGTATTCCCAGCATTGAATCTGTTCATCGTTTACCTTTTTGTGAAATAAAAGTTCATACATTACATATTGTCCAAAAGCGTCAGCATACCTTCTCGCTGGACTAGTGGAATGGGAATAACACTCTAAATTTAGACCTTTATGAAATATTGGAATTCCACTATATGAGGATTCAATATAACTTTCTCTTAAATGATGTAAAAATTCTTTATCTTTTTTGATTTTTGGATCCATTTTTTGAATCTTCAAAAGTTGTTTTTCTATAAAATCATCACTAGGCCACTCTACTTTTCTAAAAATATAGGGATAGGATAACTTTTTAAAATGTTTTGCAATTTGATAATTTACTAAAACCATAGACTCATGAACAATATTTGCGGCCGGGGAATAATCTAATTTTAAAGATTCATGATGAGTTTCAAAATAAAGAAAATTTTCATATTGACGATATATTTCTTTTTGTTGATTCTGTTTTCTTCTTTTTGTTGCAAAATGAAATAGTTGTATTATCATTTGATTTAGTGGATCATTTTTTGGATGTAAAACTAGTTCATCAACAGTCTCATAGGATAATTTATGTTTGCTACAAATCTTTCCTTTGACTACTCGGAAGTAATTTTCAATTAGTTCAAAATGAGAGTCTAGTTGAAACATATAAGTAATTACATTTCTATTGCAATTTGGTAATAGAGAACAACGATTATTACTAATATTCTCTGGATACATCAAAATATTATAATCTTTTACATAAAGAGTTTCCATTCTTTTTCTTGCTTCTTCATTTACTAAGGATGAATATGGAATTAAACTAGCAATATCTGTAATATGAATATATAAGGTAAAGGTTCCATTTTTATTTTTTTCTATATAAATTGCATCATCTAAAACTAAAGCATTTTCACTGTCAATCGTAATACATTCTTGATACGTAAAATCAAATCTTCTTTGGGATGATAATTGAAATTGTTCTGCTTCTTTTAAAATAATATTTGGAAATTGAAAATTTACTCCATAACGTTTTTCAATTTCTTCTAAAGAAATTTTAAAGTTTGGATCAAGTAATTCAATTGCCTGAATAATATGTTCTTTATATCCTAATCTAGATTGTTTAATTATATTTAAGTAATGTTTTTGGTTGCTTAAAATAAATTCTCCATGTTGGCTATGGATAAACAATGACATAACTTGATATAGGAATTTAATTTCTTCTTGATTTCGTTCATCTAGAAAAAGATATTTTTTTAAAATTATATCAAAAATATTTTCTTCTTCACTGCCATTTAATACTTTATCATCATTTTGCAAAAAAACTTCAATCATAGATAGATTTTTATCTTGAAAAATTAAAAATTCTAAATAATTCATTTTTCCATTGTATGTATATAACATCTTTTTATGTTGAACATTATTCAAAATTTCATGGACTCTGAAACATGGGCTTTGTATAGCCTTTCTTTGTTTTAATTTAAATTTATAATTGATTTTGTTATCAAAATCATGAATTGGTGCAATAAAATAGTTTAATTTATCAATTGGTACTTCCTCTACAAATCGTTCTAAAAAATCTAATATTTCATTTACTCTTTTCTTATTTTTATCATAATTTTTCAAAAGTATTAATAAAGAATTAAAAATTTCTTTGATTGTACTACGGAATTCACTTTGTAAAAATATCATAATTTCATCTAAATTGCTCGATGAATCAAGAATTAAATTTTTAATTTCTTTGGCATTATCTATCACTTAATAATCTCCTTTTTTATAGATCATCGTTAATTTCTTCAGTACTAAGTACTGCTAAGAAGGCCTCACTTGGAATTTCAACGTGTCCTATTTGTTTCATTTTTTTCTTTCCTTCTTTTTGTTTTTCTAAAAGTTTCCTTTTACGGGTAATATCTCCACCATAACACTTTGCTAAAACATTTTTTCTCATCGCTTTAATATCTGCCCTTGCAATGACTTTACTACCAATTGTTGCTTGAATTGGTACCTCAAACATTTGCCTTGGAATTAATTTTTTTAAATTATCAACTATAATCCTAGCACGATTATAGGCAAAATCTCTATGAACAATGACACTTAATGCATCCACAATTTCGCCATTTAATAAAATATCCATTTTTACTAAATCACTTGTTTTATTTCCAATTATATCATAATCCATCGAAGCATATCCTTTGGTATAGCTTTTTAATTTGTCAAAAAAATCATAAACAATTTCAGATAATGGTAACTCATAATGAATGTTGACTCTTTTTTCATCAATATATTCCATAGATAAGTAGGTACCTCTTTTATTTTGACATAACTCCATGATACTTCCTACATAATTATTTGGAACAAATATGCTAGTTCTAACATATGGTTCTTTAATTTCTTTAATTTTCACTCTTTCTGGAAATTCACTTGGATTATCAATATAAATAATATTTCCATCCGTTAAAATAATTTCATAGATTACTGATGGAGAAGTTGCAATTATCTCTACTCCAAATTCACGTTCAATTCTTTCGACAATAATTTCCATATGTAATAATCCTAAAAATCCAGTTCGGAAACCAAATCCTAATGTTGTAGATGATTCTGTTTCAAACGTTAGACTGGCATCATTAATTTTTAATTTTTCTAAAGCTTCTCGTAAATTTGTATATTTTTTAGAATCAATTGGATATAGTCCACAGAATACCATTGGTTTCATTGGTTTGTATCCGGGTAGTGCATCCGTGCAAGGATCGTCTGCTAGTGTAATAGTATCCCCTACTCGAACATCAGAAATTTCTTTAATGCTAGCACAAACATATCCAACTTCTCCAGTAGATAAACTATCTATTTTTTGAGGTTCTGGTGTATGAAATCCTAGTTCTGTAACATCGTAGCAAGCACCAGTTGTAAACATTTTTATTTTCGAGTGGTTAGTAATTTTTCCTGATACTACACGAATTAGTGCTACAACTCCACGGTAAGGGTCAAAATAACTATCAAAAATTAAGCATTTTAGTTTATTGGATGTAGGCTGTTTAGGGGCCGGAATTTTTGCAACAATGGCATCCATTAATTTGGCAACACCTTCGCCAGTTTTCCCACTAGTAAAAATTACATCTTCGGTATTAAAGCCAAATGTATCAACTAATTCTTGTCTTCGCAGTTCTGGCTCTGCATTAGGTAGATCAATTTTATTCACTACCGGGATAATTTCAAGATTATTTTCTAGGGCTAAATAAACATTTGCAAGTGTCTGGGCTTCTATTCCTTGAGTTGCATCTACTACTAAAATGGCTCCCTCACAGGCAGCAAGTGAACGAGATACCTCGTATGTAAAATCAACATGTCCTGGTGTATCAATTAAATTTAAAACATAATCTTTGTAATGAATTCGGACAGCATTTAATTTAATTGTAATTCCTCGTTCTCTTTCAATTTCCATGCTGTCTAAAATTTGAGCTTTCATCACTCTTTTATCAACAGAATTTGTATATTCTAAAATTCTGTCTGCTAATGTGCTTTTTCCATGATCTATATGAGCTATAATGCTAAAATTTCTAATTTTTTCTGTATTCATAAGTTCCACACAACCTTCTTTAAAGATTATAACAAATCATCATAAAAAAAACAATTAAAAAAAGTGAAAGAACTATAATTTCTTTCACCTAATATAATTAGAGAGCTAATTAGGCTTTATTTTCTAATTTTTTTAAGACATCTTTTGTCACATTAATTGCTTTTTGTCTAACATCATTAGCTGCATTTTCTAACACAGGAGTTCCTTTTTCTTTGGCAAGTTCTACTAGTTCATTTGCTTTTTTCTTTAAATCTTCAGCTTTTTCTTTGGCAATTTTTGCTACTTTTTCTTTATCTAATTCTTCAATTTCTGTTTTTATTTCATCTACTTTTTTTAAAAATTCATCTTTTACTTCATTTACATCTATATTTTTTACTTCCTCTACAAACTTTTCTAACATTTTTTTTAAATCTTCTCTTGTTTCTTTACCACTTTTAGGTGCTAATAAAATTCCTAATCCTGCACCAATACCAATTCCTGCTAAAAATTTCCCAAATCCACTTTTTTTACTCATTATTCTCCTCTTCCTTTCTCTTTTCTTTTCTATAAAAAATTTTTCTTATAAAGCAACTCATTCCATCTACTAATTTATCACTTAATAAAGCCATATTATCTGTCAAGATATCAACAATTCGGAAGGCTTTTTCAAATTTAGCAACTTTTACACTTACTTCATCAATAATACCATTTAATCGATTGATGGTATTAATTAACTTTACTACTAAAACTATTAATGTAATTAATAAAATAGAACATAATATATATATAAACATGAGTAAAAATGTATTTACATCTATCACTTTGTCTCATTCCTTTCATCATACATAGAATCAATTAAATTGAATAAGTCATCTGTAAGTTCTAAATTTTCTTCTTTTTTCGGAGTTGGTTCTACCGAATCACCCATACTTTTTTTCAAGGTAGAAAGCAAGTTTATACTACTTTTTACTGGTGGGATTTCTTTTTTTGTCCTAGTTTCTTCTTTTTCATGATTTAAAATTTTAACACTATCCATAGATTGTTGGTCATAATCTTCATTTATTTTTTGATATTCGACCCCATAATCATAATAATTTTCCGTTGCTTCATCAAGTGTTATATCTTTGTTGAAGTTATCTTCCGTTTCATCTTCTAATACATCATATAATAATCCATCAGAACGCTGGTTTTCTCTTTCTTTTTTACATTCTTTTACTTCTTTTAGATATTCACAATTTTCACACATTAAGTTTTCTTTAATTTCTTTGCTTAAATTGCCATATGCCTTTTTACGAACACTATCAAAGTCCACATTTTTTGAATGTCTCTTTTCTTCAAGGTTTTCTCCATCTGTATTCTCTATATCTACCGGTGTATAATTTTTATCTAACACTCCATAAATTGGAGAAATAATTGGAGTTGCTCTAAATTTTTTTTCTTCTTTTTTTTCTGTTTTTTTATCCTTGTATAAATCTGCAACTTTTGCTTCATTTTTAACTGTTTTTTCTTTTATAGTAGCTTCTCTAATCGACTCGGATGGTAGTTCTTTTTCAACTTCTAATTTTTTTTGATGCATACTTTGTCTGCTACTTCTTGTTTCTATAAAATCGTTTTCTGAAAAAGATATTGGAAATTTAAAGGTGTTCTTTTCTTCTGTTTTTGGAGAAGAAAGGACATCTTTTTCTAATTTTGGTTCTAATTTTATTTCTTTTTTCACTTCTAAGTCAGGAATTACCTGTTTTTCTTTTTGCTCTTCTTTTTCAATTTTTTCACGCATAAATGTGGGTAATTTTTGTACTTCTTCCTCTTTTTTTATTTCTTTAATTTCAATTGGTTCCGCATCATCTTCTTCAATAATCTCTTCATCTGTAAATAAATTTTTAAATTTATCCATTAATCCCATTTTAGCACCTCTCTTTTGATTTATTCATCAGGCAACTCTTCAGTTTCTTCTTCTTTTTGAACATATTCTTCTAAAAACTGTGAAAAATTACTACTTGCCCCATCTGGTTTATCTACTTCATAAGTAAACTCAGAAAATTGACCCAAATCTCCCTCCAAGACTTTTTCTATCACAGTGTCATTATACTCAATGCTATTTAATATGATAGAAGATAATGTAATGATTTTTGTTAATTTATCTTTTTGAACATATCCTTCCATTTTAGAATAGTGATATATTATTTCTAAAAAATATTGATTATCATTTTGTTTTTGTATTCTAATATAACCAATTTTATCCTTATAATTAAACTCTTGATAATAATAATCTTCTGGTTTCTTTGATGTTTCTAATTTTTTATCATAAAAGTAACTAATAATATCAACATATAAATACATATAGCAATTATCCATTAAAAAAACTTGATTGTAATCATAATCATGTAACTTCGTTATCCCTTTAGGAATATAATATTTATACCCTAAAGTAACCGTATTAACGTTGTGTTGATCATTTAAACAATTCTGAACAGACTCGATGTAATTATCATTTTCATTAACTCTAGTACACCCAACTAGTAATAATAAAAAACAAATCAGTACTAATTTCTTATGCATAATTTACACCTACTCTTAAAATATTATATCAAAAAAATATATAAAATCAAATAGTTTATTAAACTTTTTTATAAAATTTTATATAATATTTTGAAAGGAGTTAAACCTATGTATCATGCAAATTATATGAGAAGGCCTAGACCTATGCCTTATGGAAATAGGATCATTGGTGGTGGTTTTGCTGTTCCATTTCTTTTAGGTGGCCTAACCGGTGGCTTATTAGCACCAGCTTTCTATCCAAGACCATATTATCCACCATATCAACCATATCCACCTTATGCTGTTTATTATTAGTAGCAGTCATCAATCAAGTTTACTACAGTAACTCCATTGGAATTCGTAGCTTCTAATAAAAGACAACTTCCTAAATCTTTTCCATCGATGGGGCTATTTAAATTTTTTAAATAACCACTCTCTTTTAAAACTTCTGCTACAAACTGATTATTATTTTCGAAAGAAAAATCGCAGGAAATTAACTTTTGATTACATTCTTGAATATATTCATAACTAGCGGATATAATATTATTCTTCATTAGTTTATAAGCTTCTTCTTTGCTAACACTCAATGTAGAATGTATGCTTCTAAATGTAATTGTTAAAAGAATAGAAGCAACGACTAAAACACCTAAAACTTCAATTAACGTAAATCCTTTATTATTCATGATTCTTATGTTCAATATGAATTAAATTTTCGTAAACTTCTTCTAAAGCTCTACCAATAGGCTTAGATGATTTATATTTTTTCTCTGGTAATTGATAATAGTTTGTTTTAAGCATTTCTTTGCTTCTATTTGCTACAATATAAACTAAAGCATATTTAGAATCTACAATATTTAATATTTTATCAATAGATGGATATATCATATTCTCACACTCCCTTACTATCTATTTTTACTATAATACAAACGAAAAAAAAAGACAATACATTTTACACATAATATACATCTTTTTTGTGACATTTTTTTAAGAAAGTTCTTGCTTTCTTTTTTTAATAATCATTCCTATCTCTAAGGAAAGGTGGAACATCGAAATCGCTATCATCATCCGTATCTTTATATAAATCTTCACGATTGGTAGTATTAAAACTATGATATAATGGTTCACTTGGTTTTTCAAAACCGGTAGCAATTACAGTGACAATTACTTCATCATTCAAATTTTCATTAATTACAGCCCCAAATATTGTATTAATATCTGTATTAGCTGCACTTCTAATTACTTCAGCTGCTTCTTCCACTTCAAATAATGTTAAAGAGGAACCACCTGTTACATTAATGATGGCATCTGTAGCTCCATCAATAGATGTTTCTAATAAAGGACTAGAAACGGCTTGTTTAGCAGCTTCTACAGCTCTTCCTTCTCCTGATCCTACACCAATACCAATTAAAGCATTTCCTCTATCTTTCATGACTGTTTTGACATCAGCAAAATCCAAATTAACAAGTCCTGCTACGGCAATCAAATCAGAAATGGATTGCACACCACGGTGAAGTACATTATCTACTTCCCTAAAAGCTTCTAACATTGGGGTTGTTTTATCAATTAACTCTCTTAATCTATCATTTGGAATCACAATAATTGTATCTACATGTTTTTTTAATTCTTCTAAACCTTTTACGGCTTGTTCCATTCTCTTTTTTCCTTCAAAGCTAAAAGGCTTTGTAACAATACCGACTGTTAATGCGCCCAAATCTTGAGCAATTTCGGCAACAACCGGTGCTGCTCCGGTTCCAGTACCGCCACCCATTCCGCAAGTAACGAATACCATATCAGCACCTTTCAAAGAATCCTCAATCGCAGATTTGCTTTCTAAGGCAGCTTCTCTCCCAATTTCAGGATTTGCTCCTGCCCCAAGCCCATCTGTAAGTTCACTTCCTATCTGTAACTTGGTAGTAGCAAGAGAACGATTTAAAGCTTGAACGTCAGTATTAGCAACAATAAAATCAACACCCTTTAAACCGGAAGATATCATTCGATTAATTGCGTTACATCCACCGCCACCAATACCTATTACTTTTATCTTTGCTAATTGATCCATTTCTAAACCTAACATATTATTCATTACTTATCCTCCTTATTTGCTATAAAGTTTCCAAATATTTTATTCACGATAACATTATCTTTTTTTAATTTGTCATGTTGTGTTACCAAAGTTGTTTCGTCTTCTACACTAAGCATTGATACCACTTTTCCCCTAGATTCCATTTTATTAATAAAATATTTTATCATTCCTATTGCATTTACGTATTTGTTATCACGGCATCCCAATGTCGTAACTGTATATATTATAACATCTTTTCCAAAGATTTCATAGGCTAAATTTTTAAAAGATTTAATTTCTGTAAGTCCTCCTGTTATCACAATATAACTGATTTCTCGAGAAGACAGTAAGCGAATTTGTTTTTTGGCTAAATTTAAAATTTCTACCAAGCGACTCATTACAACTTCAGATACTTCTAATTGATTTAGTTTGACGCTCTCTCCAATTGTATTTTTTACTTCATAAATTTCATTTAATTGACAAAATCTTTTATGAGAACTAGCAAATTTTTCTTTTAAAACTCTTCCATCAAAAATACTTACTCCGAACACATAGGCAATATCTTTTTCAACGTTAATTCCACCAATTTGTAATGTTTCATTATTTACTAACTGTCCATTTTCAAAAATACTAATCGTCGTAGTTTCATGGCCTAAATTAATTACTGCTCCATCTTTCTTATCTAATTGCTCATCATGTACTTCAAAATAACTAGATAATCCATTTATCACAATATCTATCACTTCTAAACCTGCACCTTCTAATACACTTAGTACAGAATAAATATTTTTTTTAGGCGTTGATATCATTATACCTTGTATTTCTAATTTTTGTCCATTTTTACCTATTGGTTTACTAATTCCCTTTTCTCCATCAATTATATATCGAGTTGGTAACATAGTCACAAGTTCAAAATTTTCCTCTAATCGATTATAAATAGAATCTTTGATTACTCGATTGACATCTGATGAAGTCACAATACCATTTTCTTCAATATCAACACTGCCTGTAACAGTTTGAAAAGAGGCGTTGTAATCAGGAACATTTACAACTACTTTTTTTATTTCCACTCCTAACATTTCATTAATCTCAGCCATTCCTTCTCTAATAGCTTCAATTACTAGATTTGGTTCTACAATTAATCCTTTCTTTACTCCTTTAGAATTGACACAATGAGATGCTAAAACATAAAATTTACGGTTAAAATATTCACCTACTACAAATTTTATAGAATAAGTCCCTATATCTATTCCAGCATAAATTTTTCTCAAAACAGCATCAACTCTTTTCCAACTATAAAATAACTTTTTATTTTTTCATAATTATATGTAAGCTAATAGGCGTCGAGGGCCTATCTCACATACATATTCATTATATATGAAAGCCCGAACCATGTCAATACAATGAAATTTTTCCTTTCTTTCTTTTCTAAAAAAAGTGCTTTTTTCACCAAATATTCTTTTTATTTGACCAAATAAGTAACAGATTTTATCAAAGTTAAATTTTTATTATTATTTATTTTCCATTTTTTAATAGTACTTTTTCATTTTTTTCTAGTTATTATTATAGTTAAATCATAGCATAAAATTAGTTATAAAACAATGGAAAAGAAGAGAATTTCGAATTTACTTTGTTTTTTTTCTCTTCTTATTCCTTCTTAGCGAAGCAACAATTATTACAATTACTATAAAAGAAACTATACCCATAAAAACCATTAAATAATTTTTTAACTTTCTAATTTCTTTTTGATATATTTTTACTTCATCATCAAAATATTTGCTTAGCGTTTCTTCATTTTGGTCATATACATAATATCCTGTATTTCCAGTTTTTACATTGGTTCCATAAATCAGCCCAACTTTATGACTATTTTTTATTTTGTAATAGGTGATCTCTTGATCCTGAATTTTTAATGAATACTTTTGATAATTGATTAATTCTTCTATTGGTTCTAATAATTGAATCGTAACATTTTGAATTGTAAGAGAATGATATTTTTTATAAGTATTATCTTGTTGATTATAAACATAATATGCTATTTTATTATCTTTATTTTTTAATAAAACTAATGTTACATTGGTTTTAGAATTTACATAGGCAACTACATCTTGATCATTTATTTTGATAGTTGTTTCTTCATATTCTTCTAATAAATCTATTAAATGATTATTTTTTCGCACAACGGTAAATTCTTCTTTTCCTATTTTTATTTTAATAGGGTGTTGATCTTCTACTGTTACCATAATTTTATATATTTTTTCATTACCATTTTCTGCTATTACTTTTACTTCAATTGTATTTTCTCCACTAGATAACATGACTTCTCCTGTTCCTGTTATGCTAGCTTTTTCATGGCTTGTTTTGGCTAATATATTCACTTTTTCGATACTTTCATCTACTGTTAATTGATATTCTGTAATATCTTTATTAAATTCAGGAGTGATTTGATATCCATCAACAGACAAACTACTAAGATTATTATCACTACTATATTCTTTCTTATCAGCAGTTGTTTCATTACTAGAAGAAACTTTTTTTTCTACCACATTTAAGGAAACCGACTTACTTCCCGTGAAAACTCCATTCGTATCAAAGTCTCCTACTTCTTCTATTGCTGTTGCTGTTACTGTAACTTTTCCAGCACTTTTGGCTGTAAACTCAAATGTATAAGTATCATTTTCTAACCAATTTCCATTTGCTCCACCTGATAAGATTGATTGATTGGAAGAAGTAACATTAAATTTTCCAGCTAAATTATCTACTTTTACTGAAATCGTTACAGTTTGTCCAACTGTTATATTAGATGCACTTGCCCATATTGATAAGCTACCTGCAAAAACATCATTTTTTGCCACAAAAAACATAAAAAACATTATTATAAAATATCGGATTTTTTTCATGATTTCCCTCCTACTACTGTGTAATAGTACCATTGCCCATAATGCTATTTTTTATTTGAACATAATCTACTGCTGTTACTTTTCCATCTCTATTAACATCTGCTGCTTTTAAATAACTTTCTGTTAAATTAGATGCCTTCATAATATAATTTTTGATATTAACATAATCTACTGCTGTAATTTTTCCATCTCCGGTTACATCACCATAGATAACTGCAGTATAAGTTTTTGTCCCATCAGCACCAGTAACTATGATCTGATCTCCAGTTTTGAAAATATCATTTGTCTTTGGAGTTCCATTACTATCTTTTATCACAACACCAACTGAATGATTAAAATCACTAATATTACCAATCAAATTAGAAACATTGGTTCCAAGAGAAATACCAAATATGTGATTATCATTATATTTAAATCCTGAATGATTCATGGCATCTGCTATTGTTGATGATTTTCCTTCTTCACGAATGAATTTGATTATATAAGTTCTTTGTTTTCCATTTTCAGCGGTCACTACTACTTCATTTGTTTGATTGTCCGAAGTTATCTTTATTTCTCCTAATCCACTGATATAAGCTTTCTTATTAATCGAACTGGCACTTAGACGAATTGAAGTGGTATTTTGTGATAAGTAAACATTATAATGATATGTATTATAGCTAAAATTAGAAACACTTACTCCATCAATTGTTAAGTCTTTTAAATAATTATTAGGATTTCCTACTTTGGGAGCTGTTACTGTATATGTTGGCATATTTTCATAAACAGGAATAACAAAGGTAATTTCAGTATTCAAATAATTATTTAATCCATTTACATAGCCATTATATTTTATTCCACCTTCTTGAATAGGGGCAGCTAAATTTTGCATATATTGATGAGTATAATGTCCATTTGTAGTAGATACATCAAATTTCTCATAGTAAATTGTATCTTGGTTTAATGAAATATATCCATTATACATAAAACTAGCTCCGCCATAGATTCCTTTATATGGGGTATTCCATCCTTGTTCATAAGCATACCCTGAATAAATAGAACTACAATTAGAACATCTTGATTTAATATTAAAGAAATTATAGTAATTAGAATAACTTCCACCATTGTAAGTAAATGTTCCACCAATTCTAGAATCACTAGTAGATATGCCAGAAATTTCTTGTTTTATTCTAGATGCAACATGAACTGCACTAATTCCTATTTTAGAAGAAGCATCTGTTACATCACTATTTACACTTCCTGTAGTATCTAAAATGGCATCACTCTTATTATAATAAGAATAAATATTAGGCCAAAAACTTTGACTAGATAAAATAGATGAAACTATACTAGTATTTTGATTTTTACTATATTCTAAAGTTTCAAATGCAAAAATATATTTTTCGTTTAAATAATTTCTAGGATCCATATAATAAGCAATTGCTTCTTTTGATGCATTATAATAACCTGGTTCACTAGGGTAACTAGTAAAGGTATCTGTTAAAACGTTATAAGTATTGGCATCCATTGATAAATATCCTTCATCAAAAGGTGCATCTTTCTGAAGAAGACTAGCTCCATTCCCACTTTCTCCAACAACTGCATCATCAAAATTCATATTTAATTTTTCTGCTACAAAGATCCAATTTGGATGCCTTGCATGAAGCTCTAATAAATAAGAATGATAACTTTCTGGAAAACCATTTTTAGTTAAAATTTGCGTATAAGACGCAATTGTATCTCCATTTGTTTTATTATTATAATAATTTTGAGCTGTAGAACTTAATTTAGTAGTATTAACATAATAGCCACATACATAACCACTATTTTGACCATCATGAATCTTATACCAGTAAGGACATGTTGTATTTGGTCTATCAACCGTTTCAAGAATATTTACTTCATCACCACAATTTACTTTGATACCAGTCTTACTACCATTTGTACTACTACGAAGACTAAGTGATCCTGTATCTTCATAGCACATAATGGTACCATCTTTACTTGGAGCCTTATCATAATTACTCTTAGAATAACTATCATCTTCTCCCTGATAAATAGAAGTATTTTCTTGCTTTAAAACTATATAATCCCCGCAAGAATATCCAGTATAACTACCATAACTTACTTTATACCAATTTCCAGAGCAACCATTGCCATTTCCAGCATTTGTATTTAAAATAGTAAGTTCCGTTGCATTATAAAATTTGGTAATAATACCACCAGTAGTAGTAGGTCCATCTCTTAGTGTTAAGGAATCATTCACATTCACAATACCAGTTAAGGCTTGTACTTCTTTATGAAATCCAAGAAATGCAAAAATGAATAAAAATAAATATTTGAAATACTTTTTCCTCATACTACCGACTCTCCTTCTATTCTTACCCTCATTATAACAAACTTCGACTATTTTTGCTACTATTTTTTAACATTTTACACGCAAAAAAGGAACTAGTTGAAACTTGCACTAATTCCTTAAATTACATAAAAATAAATCATAAAGAAATGAAATAAACTTCCGGCTAAAACAAAAAAATGGAAAACAGAATGCATATATCTTTTTTTAGCACCAATTCCATAAAGAATTGCCCCAATCGAATACATTACTCCACCTAAGATTAAATAAACAACACCTCGAATCGCACAAGAATTTATCAATGGGTGAATCACAAACAAGATTGCCCACCCCAAAATTAAATTACAAGCAACAGAAACTCCTTGATATCGATCTACATCCATTGCATTAAAAATAATTGCAATCAAGGTAATTCCCCAAACGATTCCAAACATTATCCAACTAAGTGGAGAAGAAAACAAACATAAGCAAATTGGGGTATACGTCCCAGCCTCTAATAATAAAACATTACAATGATCGAGTACTCTTAATACTTTCTTTCCCACTAATCTAGGACTTAAAGCATGATAAATACAAGAGATTGTATATAAAAGAATCAAACTAATCGCATAAACTAAAGAAGTAAGTAAACCCATCAACGTATTAGAACGAATAATTAACAAAACTAATGCTGCAATACTAAGAGCAGCTCCAATTCCATGACTAATAGAATTAATTAATTCTTCTCCTAAGGTATAATTAGGTATTTTAATATGTTTCATTCCCATCACCTATATCTATTTTATTAACTATCTATTTTTTTGTAAACCAACAAAATCCTAAAAGTGTTCAAAAAAAATATAACATTTTATCTAAAATTTATTGATACTTTAGTTGTTTTTTTATTCTAGAAATCACTTGTTCTACTTCTAAGGCATCTTCTTCGAAAAACTCAATTCTAAAATGTTGAATCCCCATTTTTTGATAATCTTGTATCTTGGAAATCCGATTCATATTTTCAAAATGCATAATATGCGTAAGACAATTTTTTCTAATCATAGGATATCTTCTCCCAGCCTGATCTTCTAAATAAAATTTTTCTTGACTATTCAGACACTTATCACAATACTTTAAGCATTTCTTTAAGGGACAATATTTCATAACCATAAGTTCTAATCTTCCATAAATAATAAGTTCTACTGGATAAGACTTCTTCATAATATCCCGAATTTGACAATCATTTAATTCTACAGATAAATTTACTTTTCTTACCCCAAGTTCACTCAAGAACTCTATACTATGATGATTTGTAACATTTAAATAATAATCTCCAATAACCATATTATTTTTAGCATAACGATGGACACTACCTAATTCCCCTACCACAAGCTTTTCCTGAGAATAATCAAGATAACTAGAATTTACTCTATCCATACGATAATAAATATTACCCAAATTTTTATACTTTAAATACAAAGTATAATCTGTGACATAAACATCATGGACATCATTTGCTAAACAGCATTTTAATTGTTCTTCTGTACGAACTAAAACATTTAAATAAATATGTTGATCGGATTCCAGATTCCCAGAATAATCTAAAACTACATCTTTCACAAACTTTTTCTTTTGATTCTGTCTAATTTGTATTAGCTTTCCAATCCCCCTTCTCCTTAACTCATTGATATCTTTTAAATTAATAAAAATATGTTGTTCTTTCTGAATATCTATTTTTTTTAAAACAAAAGGAGTATTTCCTAACTTTTCAAATTGCCTTTGTATCTCCGATGTATCAACTTCTCTCTTAATAGCAGACTCAACTTGACCAAATTGTTCAAAAACAGTATGAATACCATCTGTAATCTTTAATTGCATTTCTCTTCCTAAAAAACATTTTACTTCCATCCAAACAGGAATTTTTTTCAAAGAATATCTTTCTAATTCCCGAATCAAATTACTGTCTACTGTCTTAATTAAAATATCTCCCTTTTCTACTCCAAATTTATTATCTAAAAAGCAAATCTTTCCCTTATCTACTTGCTGAATCAACAATTTATTTTGATCATATAAACGATTTACAATCATCCCTTGATCTTTATTCTTAAATCGAATTCCATCATTTTGACAAAGAGAATCAAAATTCAACTTAATCTTCATTTTTTTTGAATCAACTTCTAATACTTTGCCAATTTCTATTCCCAAATGGTTAGGAGAATGAATATTCATAATATCTGGATCAGAAAACAAATATCCACAAGTAAACTCTCGATGAAATAATTTCTTTAAATTTTGTAATTCTAGAGTAGTAAGTTTAGTCTCCTCTTGGTGATAATAGCAATCAATCAACTTCCGATAAAGACGAGTAACATAACCAACATAAGCAGGAGATTTCATTCTTCCCTCAATCTTAAAACTAGTTACACCAGATCGAATTAAACTTCCTACCTTATTCATTGTATTCAATTCTTTCGTACTAAGTAAATACTCACCATCTATATCCATTTTTTGATTTCCTCGAATTAATCGATAAGGCAGTCTACAACTACCAACACATTCTCCACGATTTCCACTTCTTCCGCCGTTTAAACTACTAAATAGACAGCATCCAGAATAACATACACACAATGCTCCATAAACAAATACCTCTTTTTCAATAGGAACATCAACGCTTTGAATTTCTTCTAAAGACATCTCACGAGCAAATACAACTCTAGTAAGTCCTAATTCCTTCCAAAGTGAAACAATTTCTTGATTATGATTATGGCATTGAGTAGAAGCATGTACTTCTAAATTGGGAAATAACTTTCTAACATACCAAATCATACCCATATCTTGCATAATAACTGCATCTACTCCATTTTGATGTAAAAACTCAATATAATGAATGACATCTGCTATTTCTTCTTCGTAAATCAATGTATTAACCGTAACATATACTTTTACCCCATATAAATGAGCATAATTAATCGATGATACTAATTCTTCGTTTGTAAAATTTTTAGCAAATTTTCTGGCTCCATAACTAGTTCCAGCTAAATAAACAGCATCTGCTCCATTATGAATTGCTTGATATAGCATCTCTTTATTTCCAACTGGACTTAATAATTCTACTCGTTTCATTCTAATACACCTACTCTTTAATTTTTATCTTATCCTATTATTTATAAAATTCTCTCTATTTTTATCATAAAATTAAAAAGAACACCTATTTTGTGGTATTCTACAAATTATTTAATTTTTCTTTGATTATCTTGCTAATTTCTCCCATATCAAATTTTCCTTTTACTTTAGGAGTTATTTCCTTCATGATAAGTCCCATTTGCTTTGGCGAAGTTGGTTTTATTTTATCAAATACTTCTTCAATTATTTTTGTTACTTCCTCTGATGATAATTGTTCTGGCATGTATTCATTCAAGATTTCTACTTCACGTTGATATTGCTCTACTAAATCATTTCTTTCAGCTTTTGTAAATTCTTCAATAGAATCTTTACGCATTTTGATTTGTTTTGCAACAACATCTATTACTTCTTCGCCTGATAAATCGTGTTTTAGCTCGATTTTAGCTAATTGTACTGCACTTTTTACCATTCTAACAACGCTAAGTTTTTCTTTATCTTGACTTTTCATAGCTTGTTTCACATCATCATTAATTTTTTCTACTAAATTCATCTTACAAGACCTCCTTATTAAGCTGCATACTTTTTGCTGTTGCTTCTATTATAATTATTAGCCTTCTTACTATTTTTACGTGAATTAATAGTATTCTTCTTTTGTTCTTCTCTCCTACGAACTCCAGGTTTTTTATATTCTTTTTTATCGCGAGCTGCAGATAGGGTTGGTGCTGATTGTGTTCTAAGTATTCTAAGTGCACCATCGATATTATTGTTTTTAACGTTTACTGACATTTTTATCCCTCCCTTCCGCATTTCCTTACTGATTATATCATTATTTTTTTAAATAAACAAGCACTTTTGCAATGATTTGCTTTTTAATTGTATATTAATGCCTAAATTTCTTCTTATTTTTTAAAAATTTCTGCAGATCATGAATTGTTATCTATTGCACGTCTTATTTCTTACTTAAAAATTAGTTAAATTATCCTTAATTATTCATTTTAAAATTCCTAATACAATCTATATCTTTTTTAGAGACTGCTATTGTTCTAAAAAGGCTATAATACTACTACTACCTTCGTAGTAGGCTGTTACTTGATCCTCTGTCACTTGAATTAGGGTTGGATTTTTCACTTTTAAATCATTAATTCCTGTAACATTATGATTTCCTAAGTCTTCTGTTACATAATTTTGATTCAAACTACTACTTGTATCTACACGATAGATTTTTAAGTCACTTTTAGAACTTATAACACTAGCAATATTTTTATCTTCTTCAGCAAAATCATAGAAATAAACATAATATTCACTTTCTTTTTGTTCAAATGTTGCAGATGCTAAAATGCGATTACTAACGTTATTTGTATTTGATTCCTCAGTTGTATTTTCTCCTTTAGTTCCAGATACATCAATCTCTTTGGTGATAAAAACTGCTAATATATAATATAGAATTAATAGCAGTAGGACAGTGAATATTGCTACTTTAGCAATGGTACTTCCTTTGATACTAGTATCTAACTCTTTTTGATTTTTTGTTGTTTTTCTTTTGTTTTTTCTTTCTTCTTTTCTTCTTAATTCTCTTCCCATATTACTACCTCCAAATTTATTATAGTCAAGAAAAGATTTCTTGTAAAGTTTATCAACTTAGAGTTGTCAATCTGAAAAATCAATCATTTTTGGGATTGCTTTATATACTTTCTAACTCTTTTTAGATAAGCTAAATATTATTTTCTATCTGTATTTTTTATCAATTATCAAAGCTATTATTTACTTCATAATTTGTGATAATCACTTCTTCCACATTTCCACGCTTATTTCCTTTCGAATTAATACTTCTTTTCGCTTCAATTATATGAATATGATAATCTTTATATAATTCATTTACTAAAGTAGTATTATGGTTAGATAGCATGATATATACTCCTTTTTTGTCTAATTCTTTAAAAACTTTGGCTAAACGATTTTGTTCTTTTTTTCCAAATCCTTCTTCTGTATAGCTATTAAATGTCTTGGTATCAGAGTCATATGGTGGATCAAAATAGACAAAGTCTCCTTTTTTGGCTGTTTTCACACTTTCTTCAAAATCCATACATTGAATGGTTATGTCGTTCATTGTTAAATACATGTGAATGGTTAATAGATTTTCTCCATCATAGGTATTTACTTTTTTATTTTTATTAAACGGTACATTAAATTCTCCTTTACTATTTACTCGATATAATCCATTAAAACAAGATTTATTAAGATAAAGCGTACGCGCTGCTTTTTTATAATCGCTTAATCTAGAAAAACTTTTTTCTTTATCTTTATTTCTTATTTCATAGTATTGTTCTTCTGAATGATTTGCCTCATATTGATTTAACACTTTACACATTTTAGTATATTTATCATGATCTAACAACACTTGATAAACATTCATAAGTTCTGCATTTGAATCATTAATTACCGCTTTTTTAGGAGAAAGTTCAAAAAATAATGCACCACCACCTACAAATGGTTCATAATAGCAATTATAATTTGTTGGAATATATTGCTTTAATTTATCTATAATCTGTCTTTTTCCTCCTGCCCATTTTACAAATGGCCTTCCCTTTATCATATTGTAACTCCCTTCCCCACCAGTTTCATTGTAGCATAGTTCTAATTACTTGTAAATTTAATTAACCAAAAGAAAAGTAAAACGAAAACTTAGTTAAAATATTTCTTCAACAACTGATTCACTTTTGTTCCAAAAACAACTCTAATATTTCCATTCTTATAATTTAAATAAAGATATACTAAAAAACTAATAATTCCATAAATGATTAATACAGGAATTTGGATAAACCGATTCATTAAAGTAGTTGGAATAATTTGCTTTAGCAGAATAATTACACCAATAAATACCACCCATGAAATGATATATTTTGGTAATCTATTAAGTGTTTTTTGAAAACGAAATTGATATTTTTTATAAAGTATCCACAAAGAAATTAAAATAGATAAAGAATATCCAATTAAAGCCGCTGTAATTGCCCCATAACTAGCATTCATCCCCAAAGAATCAAATAATAACATCAAAGGAACATCTAAACAAGCATTTGTAATTAACCCTATTAAAACAGTCACAATAACAAGTTTATATTTATTAATTCCTTGAAGAGTATTAATAATAATC
>JALEZJ010000063.1 GCA_022772985.1 Erysipelotrichaceae bacterium
AGCTACGCTATAAGGAGTAGATGGTGCACTAGCCCCATAAATAGAAGAACAACCAGTAGCATTCGCAATAAATAAATTATCATGAAAAACTTGCGTTAAATTCTTTAAATAAGTAGTCTCTCCACATCCTGCACAACTACCACTAAATTCAAATTTAGGAGAAATAAATCCCTCATTTTTAACATTCATAATCTTTGGTTGATAACTTCCATTAATATGATGTTCTAGCATATAATCAAAATCATCCTGACTAAACTTCATCTTATCATAAGGAACCATTTCAATCGCTTTTTTTCCTAACTTACCAGGACAAACACTACTACATAACCCACATCCAGTACAATCTTCAAAAGATACTCCAATCGCATATTTAACACCACGTGGAAAGATAGAATCTACTGTCTCTACCTCATTATCTTCCTTATCTAATAAGAAAGGTCGAATTACTGCATGTGGACAAACAAAAGCACACTGATTACATTGAATACAATTCTCTTTCCTCCAACAAGGAACTCTCTCAGCAATCCCACGTTTTTCTTCTTTCGTACTTCCTGCTGGATAAATTCCTCCTACTTTATCAAGAAACGCACTAACAGGTAAACTATCTCCCTCTAAATGACGAATCGTCTCATTAAAAGACAAATTATCTTTCTCAAAATAAGCCAAATGAAGCCATTTCTTATCAACTAAAACTTCTCTCAAATATCGAAGAGACTCATCCACAACTTTATTATTAATATCCACTACACTTTGACCCTTACTCAAAAATCTCTTCTGATTAGATTCTTTCATAATAGCCTGAACCCTCTTACGACTAAGAACCCCAAGAAGTTCAAAAATACAAATTTCCATACAAGTACTAATCTTATTACGAAGGCCTAATTCATTTACCAACTTATAGGCATCAATCGCATAAAATTTAATTTCCTTCTTTGCTAACAAATATTTCACCTTATTTGGTAAACTTCGAGATAGTTCTTCATCACTTAAATTTGTATTAAGAAGAACAGTACCACCTTTTTCTAAATTATCAAGAATATCATATTGATAAATATAAGAATCCTTAGATATCACAATAAAACTAGGATGATCCACATAATAAGGACTATGAAGTTCCTGATCACTAATACGAATATGACTCCTAGTAACACCACCACTCTTTTTAGAATCATATTGAAAATATCCTTGAACATATTTCTTGGTATGATCTCCAATAATCTTAATCAAATCCTTAGAAGTAGAAACCATTCCATCAGAACCATATCCATAAATCAAAAATTCTTGCCCAACATGTGGAAGATAAAATTTAGAATCCACTTTCAAACTAAGATTAGTAACATCATCAAGAATTCCAATCGTAAAATTATGACGAGCCTTCCCCTTAGATAGCATATCGTAAACTGCCTTAATCTGAGCCGGTGTAGTATTCTTAGAAGAAAGACCATATCTTCCACCTACTACTACAATATCCCTATCTTTTAAAACAGAAGCAACATCTAAATATAATGGTTCTCCACTAGCTGCAACATCTTTTGCCCGATCTAATACTGCTACCTTTTTTACCGTCTTTGGCAATACCTCTAACAAATGCTTACTACTAAACGGACGATATAAATGAACTTCCACAACTCCATAATTGCCACCATTTTTATTTAAATAATCCACCACTTCACGAATAGTCTCACAAACACTACCCATAGCAACAATAACAGACTCTGCTTTCTTAGAACCATAATAATTAAACGGTTGAATATTCGTACCATTTATTTGATTCATCTTTTCCATAACCGATACAACATGTTCAACAGCTCTCACATAATAACCATTTCTAGCCTCTGTATGTTGAAAATAAATATCATCATTCTCAGCAGTTCCTCTCGTATTTGGTTGATTGGTATTCATTCCACGAGCCCGAAAATCAGCAAGAGCCTTCTTATCAATTAATTTTGATATCTTATCAAAATCCATCAATTTTATTTTGTCAATTTCATGACTAGTACGAAATCCATCAAAGAAATGAATAAAAGGTAAACTAGCCTGAATTGCTGCAAGATGCGTAATCGCCGCCATATAATAAGCCTCTTGTACACTACTAGATGCTAACATGCAAACTCCTGTACTACGAGCAGCATAAACATCCTGATGATCCCCAAAAATACTAAGAGCATGAGTAGATAAACTACGTGCCGCAACATGAATCACTCCTGGTAACAATTCTCCAGCCATTTTATAAAATGTCGGAATCATAAGAAGTAAGCCTTGACTAGCCGTAAAAGTTGTAGCAAGTACCCCACTTTGTAGAGCACCATGAACAACACCAACTGCCCCAGCCTCAGATTGCATTTCAATAACCTTAACCCTGTTTCCAAAATAATTTACTTCCCCATGACTAGCCATTTCATCTACATGTTCTGCCATTGGAGATGCCGGTGTAATTGGATAAATTCCACATATTTCACTAAATTGATAACTAACACTTGCAACTGCCTCATTCGCATCCATTGTTTTATACTTTACCATTACGATTACCTCTTTTCTTATATTAATTATAAGTCAAAATCAAGAAATTTACAAATATTTAAAATCTAAAATATACAACATACTTTTTATCTAAAACAATACTTATAAATAATTTTATATAATATAGAAATTAAAATAGTACTTAAATACTACAGACTATATCTCACGAATAGAATTATCCAAATCTTTCTCCACTAACAACTCATGCACTTCTTCTTCCATGTTATTTAAATATACCTCTTCAATTCGATCTACCCTACATCTTTCTGATAATAAAATAGCATGAACCTTCTCTACTGCCTTATCTAACTCATCGTTAATTACCACATAATTATATTTTGTAACCTCATTAATTTCCTTATAAGCAGTCTGGAATCTATCCAAAATCTTTTCCATACTATCCGTACCACGATTAACTAGTCTTCTCCTTAATTCTTTCATAGTAGGTGGTAAAATAAAGATAAAAATAGCATCTGGTACTAATTCTTTTACCTTCAAAGCCCCTTGAATTTCAATCTCTAAGATAACATCCTTTCCCTCATCTAATTTTTCACGAATCTTATCCCTAGGAGTTCCATAATAATTACCATTATAAGTAGCATATTCTAAAAAAGTCCCCTCTTTAATTTTCTGTTCAAATTCCTCTTTTGTAACAAAATAATAAGTAACACCTGGAATATCATTATCTCTAATTTGTCTACTAGTCATTGAAATAGATAACCATAAATTAGGTTCTCTCTCTAACAGCCTACTAATAACACTACCTTTCCCAGCACCACTAGGTGCACTAATAACAATTAAATTTCCCTGCTCTTTCGTTTTAACAATTTGCTCCATAGTATCCCTCCAATAAATATTGAAATTATTTTATCATTACTATTTAAAATAAACAAGTAGTTTTTTGCATTCCTCAAAACATTCTAAAAAATACCATAAAAGAAAAAGACTTTAAGTATTTCTCCTAAAATCAAATAATTCCACAATTTATCTTCTATCTTGAATTCTCTTTACTAATGAATAAGAAGATTTCTCTAAAGAATTTTTCTTTTCCTCTGTACTTTTCTTTAAATTATATAAAGCAGCCTGTTCCAAAAGAGATGGAACATAATATTCCTTCTGCAGCTTTTTTAACTTTTTTAATTCTCTTTCAATCAACCATTTCTCATAATCATCATCCATACTATCCAACATACTCTCCAAAAACAAAGCATATTCAGCTAAAGAACGATAAATTTGTCCCTTCTTTTTCCTTTTTTCTAACCAAAGTTCTTGCATTTTATCTACTTCACTAAAATCAGTAGACAAAATACTTCCCTTACGTTCCATATTACAAAACCTCCAAAATTTATTTTACTTCTAATTTTTCTTTACCACCCATATAAGGTCTTAATGCCTCTGGAATCAAAACACTTCCATCTTCCTGCAAATTATTCTCCAAAAATGCAATCAACATTCTAGGAGGTGCAATCACCGTATTATTCAAAGTATGCGCAAACTCCTTTTCACCATTCTCCTTTTTATAACGAATTCCAAGTCTTCTAGCCTGAGCATCTGTCAAATTAGAACAAGAACATACCTCAAAATACTTCTTCTGTCTTGGACTCCAAGCCTCTATATCACAAGAACGATATTTCAAATCTGCCAAATCTCCAGAACAACAAACCAACTTTCTAACTGGAATATCTAAACTACGGAATAATTCTACTGAATAATTCCACATCTTATCATACCATTCTTCACTTTCTTCTGGGCGACAAATAACAACCATCTCTTGTTTCTCAAATTGATGAATACGGTAAACTCCTCTTTCCTCAATACCATGAGCCCCTACTTCTTTTCTAAAACATGGAGAATAAGAAGTCATAGTAATTGGTAAATCACTTTCTTTTAATAATTGATCTTTAAATTTCGCAATCATAGAGTGTTCACTAGTACCAATCAAATATAAATCTTCTCCTTCAATCTTATACATCATAGCGTCTTTCTCTTCAAAAGACATTACTCCATCAACAGCATCTCCATGAATCATAAAAGGTGGAATACAATAAGTAAATCCCTTATCAATCATAAAGTCCCTTGCATATGCCAAAACAGCAGAATGAAGTCTCGCAATATCTCCCATCAAATAATAAAAGCCATTTCCACTAACACGTCCTGCTGCTTCTTTATCAAGACCATTAAAACTTCCCATAATATCAGAGTGATATGGAATTTCATAATCTGGTACCACTGGTTCCCCGAATCTTGCTTCTTCTACATTACAAGAATCATCTTCTCCAATTGGAACATCATCTGCAATCATATTAGGAATCATCATCATTTTCTCTTTTAATAAAACAGATAATTCCTCTTCCTCTTTCTCAATATCTACTAACTCTTTATTAATTTCAACAACTCTAGCCTTTTTATTATTAGCCTCATCTACCTTTTTCTCTCTAAATAAGGCACCAATTTCATCACTAGTAGTATTTCTCTCTTGTCTAAGAACATCCCCCTTTGTTTTTAAAACACGAATCTTCCCATCAAGATCAATAACTTCATCTACCAAAGGTAATTTCTTATCTTGAAACTTCTTCTTTATATTTTCTTTTACTTCTTCACTATGTTCTCTTACAAATTTAATATCTAACATATTTATCCCTCATTTCATAAAACTATTATAACCTAGTATCCAACTAAAGTCTATTTAATTTTTTATTTTAATTGAAAATACTAAAAAAATAACATGATAAAAAAAACAATATCCAGATTAAATCCTAGATATTATTTTCTTAATACATAATCTTAAAATTATAATACTAAACTAAATACAGAAAGTATTAAAATATTAATAACAGCAATTGTAATAACTACTTTCAAAGCCCACCTAAACCAAGTAGAATATTCTACTTTAGCCAAAGCAAGTCCACCCATAATCGCTCCACACGTAGGTGTAATTAAATTAACAAGTCCATTAGCAGATACCATAGTCATAACAGATACCTCAGTACTATAACCAAGTTGTGCTGATAATGGTCCAATAATAGGTGTAGATAAAGTAGCAAGACCAGATGAAGACGGTACTAATACAGATAATACTATATGTAAAATATAGTTAAGTGGTACAAAAACAACTTCAGGTAATGTAGATAAAAATTCAGCAGCATTATAAATAATATAATTATCTAAGTAAGTAATTCCCATAAGAACACTAGCACCTCTAGCTACTGCAATAACTAAAACTACACCAACCATATCATCAGCACCATCAACAAATGCATCAACAATACCTTTCTCACCCATCTTATTAACAATTCCAATGATAATAGCCATCACTAAAAACCATAAGGCAGCTTCATAAAACCACCAATTACCAAGTGATGAACCAGTAAGCCATCCAGTAAAACTATCAAAAAATGTAATATTAAATTCTCCCCAAGGAATAAATCCAATTACCATAATGATAAAAGTTAATGCAAAAAGAATTAATGTTATTTTTTGACTAGTTGTAAGCTTAACCTCTTTCTCAGCTTTACTAGCATAACCACCAAATTTTTTTTCAGCAGCCTTTTGCTCTCTCAAAGACAAGAATGTTGAACCTTTATCCTTTTGAACCTTTTTAGCATATCTCATAACAAAGAAAATAGAAATACCTAAAGTAGTAAGCCACAAAAATGTAGCAATTAAAATAATAAGACCCTGATTCACTGTTGCGCCCTCAGGCAAAGCACTAATAGCAGCACCAGTTGCAAATGGATTAATTGTAGAACCTAATACTCCAGAACCTGCTCCTAATAATACAACTGCTGAACCAACTAACGGATCCATTCCAGCTGCCATCATCGTAGCTGCTAATAAGACATAGAAACCAACTGTTTCTTCAAGCATTCCATAAGTAGTTCCACCAATAGAGAAAATAAACATCAAAATTGGTATCAATAAAGTTTCTTTCCCTTTTAGTTTTTGAACCAATACCTTAATCCCTGTTTCTAGAGCACCAGTACGATTAATAATTGCTAAAAAGCCACCTAATACCATGACAAAGATAGCAACATCAACCGCATCTTCAAAACCTAAAATAGGTGCCATTAAAATATCCGCCAAAGACGCCCCTACTGTTCCACTACCATTAACAATTTCTTCACCAACAAATTGCGCATCTGGTAGCAAATGTGATAAAATTCCTAATCCAAATATTAGAATAAGAATAATTGAAAAAGCCGACAACATTGTCTTTGACTTTTTCCGAGCCATAATTTTTACCTCCTTTTGATTACTGTACCAGACTCATATTTAATTGCTGCGCTAGCATTTTCCAAAGAACCAATAATTGCTTGTTTATTATCACTATTTTGAACAAAATCAATACAAGCTTCAATCTTAGGAAGCATACTACCTTTAGCAAAATGGCCATCACGAATATAGCCAATTGCTTCATCAACAGTAATTTCATTTAATGCCACTTGATTTTCTGTATTATAGTTCAAATATACCTTATCAACAGCTGTCAATATCAATAAGACATCGGCATCAATCTCACGAGCAAGAAGAGCTGCAGAACGATCTTTATCAATAACTGCCTCTACACCTTCTAATAACTCGATCTTATCTGTCTTAATTACTGGTATTCCCCCACCACCAACAGCAATTACGATATTATCATTATCTACTAGTTGTCTAATAACATCCTTCTCAATAATATCAATGGGTTTAGGAGATGGTACAACTCTCCTATACCCACGTCCTGAATCTTCTACAAATTGATAACCCTTCTCATCCTCAATTTTCATAGCTTCTTCTTTGCTATAAAACATTCCAATTGGTTTCGTAGGATTCTGAAAAGCACTATCCTTTGGATCGACCAGAACTTGTGTTATCAAGGTTGCACAATTTTTAACTATTTTTTGTCTCTCAAGTTCATCTTGAAGACATTGTTGCAATTGGTAACCTATATAACCTTGACTCATACTGCCACACTCTGGAAATGGCATACTAGGTGTTTTTACATCACCATTAGCCGAATAATCCATTGCAAGTAAAATTTGTCCTACTTGTGGACCATTTCCATGTGTAAGCACAATTTTATTTCCATCTTTTACTAAATCAACTATGATTTTAGCAACAGACTCTAACAAGGATAATTGCTCACTAGGATTTTTTCCTAAAGCATTACCACCTAAAGCAATAACAATTTTTTTACTCATCCTTATCATCCTTCATAGTTGCATAAATAACAGCTTTAATCGTATGAAGTCTATTTTCGGCCTCATCAAATACCTTTGATTGACTAGATTCAAATACTTCATCTGTAACTTCCATTTCCGTTAAACCATATTTTTCATAAATATCTTGACCAATTGTAGTCTTCAAATCATGAAAAGATGGTAAACAATGTAAGAAAATAGCATTAGAATTTGCGTTATCCATAACTCTCTTATTTACTTGATAAGGACTTAATAACTCAATTCTCTCTTTCCATACATTATCAGGCTCACCCATAGATACCCAAACATCAGTATAAATAACATCAGCACCTCTTGTAGCCTCTTCCACATTATCAGTCATAGTAATACTAGCACCAGTTTCTTTTGCAATTTCTTGACATTTAGAAACTAATGATTCATTAGGCCACAATTGTTTCGGTCCACAAGAAACAAAATGCATTCCCATTTTAGCACAAACTACCATCAAAGAATTAGCAACATTATTCCTAGCATCTCCCATAAAAACTAACTTAATTCCTTCTAAGTGCCCAAAATTTTCCTCAACTGTCATCACATCAGCAAGCATTTGCGTTGGATGAAAATCAGTTGTAAGTCCATTCCAAACAGGAACACCTGCATTTTCAGCAAGAACCTCTACAATACTTTGATCATAGCCACGGTACTCTATTCCATCATACATCCTACCAAGTACCCTAGCAGTATCTTCAATACTTTCCTTCTTTCCCATCTGAGAACTTCCTGGATCTAAATAAGTAACACCCATACCAAGATCCATTCCAGCAACTTCAAAAGCACATCTAGTTCTAGTTGAAGTTTTTTCAAATAACAATACTATATTTTTTCCCTTTAAAAAACTATGATCGATCCTATCATGTTTCTTTTTCTTTAAATCTTTTGCTAAATCCAATAAATATCGAATCTCTTCTGGAGTATAGTCCAATAAAGTCAAAAAATTTCTACCTTTTAAATTCATACTAAAGATCCTCCCTTATAAGTGGCATACTCATACATCTAGGACCACCTCTACCACGAGATAACTCCGCACTACTCATCTCAATTACTTTAATACCAGCCTCTCTTAAAATATTATTTGTAATATTATTACGATTATAAACAACAACAACACCTGGTGCAATACACAAAGTATTTGTACCATCATTCCATTGTTCTCTTTCACTAGAAGTTTTCTCACCACCAGCACATGGTATTAAAGTTATCTTTCTACCTAAGTATTTTTCTAAGATTTCTTCCAACGAACCTTTCACTTCCACAACATTTAAATCCTCATCAGAATCAGGAATATCCCCTTCTGTAATTTCAAACACCTGTAACGTATCCATAATACCAGGATGATAAGTAAATTTATCATAATCTATTTGTGTAAATACCGTATCTAAATGCATAAATGCACGAGACTCTGGAATATTAAACGCCAATATTGTATCAATAGTAGCATTTGGATTTTTAAATATATTCTTAGCCAACTGATCAATTGCTCCAGCTTCTGTTCTCTGAGATATACCAACTGCCAAAATATGATCATTTAAATTAAGAACATCTCCACCCTCAATATGATATGGTAAATAACGATCATAATACTTTTCTAATCTATCCTTAAAATCAGGATGATAATTAAAAATATACTCAGCATAAATTGTCTCTCTACTTCTTGTAACAGAATACATTTTATTTAAAATAACTCCATTCCCAGCACTAGCAAAAGGATCTCTTGTAAAATATAAATTAGGCATTGGATCTGCTAAGAAATCAGACTCTTCACTAACTAAATCTGCTAAAGATTTCTCAACTTCTCTTTTAGCTCGATTAATTTCTATTAACTTAATTCCTTCCATAGTCTTTAAAACTAATTCTTTCTTATTAACAAAACTCTTTAAATAATCAAAAACCAAAGATTTATATTTTGGAGTCTTAATACCTGCTTCATAAATAAATTGACGCAAGAATTTATCCTCAATTTCTGGACTAAGTTCCAAAACTTCTGCCATCAGATCTTCTAAATATACTACTTCAATTCCATTATCCCTAAGAATTCCAGCAAATTCATCATGCTCTTTTTGTGCTTCAGGCAAAAAAGGAATATCATCAAATAATAGTCTTGATAAAGTATCCGGTGTTAAATTTAATAACTCCTCTCCAGGTCTATGTAATAAAACCTTCTTTAATGGTGCAATTTCACTTTTTACATTAATTGCGTTCACCTTTATCGTCTCCTTCCATAATAAGTAGCTTCTCTACTCTAACCAAAGTATAACAAAGAAAAAATACAAATTCAATCAAATTAACCATTTTTAAATTTTTCTAAAAAAATATGTCAATTGCTATTTTGCAGTTTTAGCTAAAAAATCCTGCAATCTAACATTATCATTCTGACTAAAAGCTTCATCAACACTACCCATAAAAGAAATTTTACCTTCATCTAAAAATATTACTTTATTAGCAAATTTCTTTACAAAATTCATCTCATGAGAAACAAGAACCATCGTAATTCCTCGATTAGCAACTTCCATAATTAAATCTAATACTTCTCCTACCATCTCCGGATCTAGTGCTGAAGTAGGCTCATCAAATAAAATAATTTCTGGATCCATAATCAAAGTACGAACAATCGCAACTCTCTGTTTTTGACCACCCGATAGTTGATTCGGATAGGAATTAGCCTTATCCTCTAACCCAATCGAACGGAGTAACAAAAAAGCTCTTTTCTTAGCTTCCTCATTACTTAAAACACTTAAAACTACTGGAGCTAAAATAATATTATCTAATACAGTCAAATGAGGAAATAAATTAAATTGTTGAAACACCATCCCCATTTTACGACGAACGAAAGAAAGTTGAACATCTTCCATAGTAAGTTCTTGTCCATCAAAAATAACTTTACCACTATTAGGTTTCTCAAGCATATTAAAACATCGAAGCAATGTAGATTTTCCACAACCAGATGGACCTATAATTGCAACTCTATCCCCTTTCTCTATTGTTAAATTAACCCCTTTCAACACCTCATTATTAAAAAAACTCTTCTTTAAATCTTTAACCTCTAACATAAGTAAGTTTCCTTTCCAAAATACCAACCAAATGTGACAATCCTAATGTCATTATCAAATAAATAATTGCAATTAAAATCAAAGGAAAAAAATAATCATATGTCCTAGATGCAATAATATCTGAAGCCTTTGTTAATTCAATAATACCAATATAAGCTCCAACAGAAGTTTCTTTAAGTAAAGTAATAAATTCATTACAAAGAGCCGGCAAAATATTTCGAATAGCTTGTGGCAATACAATATATCTCATTACCTGAGGATAATTCATTCCCAACGCATAGCCAGCCTCACTTTGTCCAATAGGTATAGATTGAATTCCAGCTCGAATAATTTCAGATACATATGCCCCAGAATTAATTCCAAAAGCAAGGATCCCAACTAAAATAACCGAAACATCAACAGACTTAAAAACAACATAATAAATAATCATAAGTTGTAATATTACAGGAGTCCCTCTAATGATATTTACATAACTTTTAGCAAAAAAATTCAAAACCTTACCCTTACCATTTAATTCATAATGATTACGAATAAAAGCTATTATTATTCCTATTAAAACACCAATAAGTACTGAAAATAATGCAATAACTACTGTATTAAATAATCCTTCTAAAACAAATTTATATCTATTATCATAAATTAAACTTTGATATACATCTTCTCCAATACTAAGAAAAAAATCATATAACTTATCTCCCATTTTAAATCACCTACCTAGAAAGATGGTTCATAAGATATTCATCTATCTTACCTTCTCTTTTCAACCTATCTATAACTTGATTAATAACCTCTAATAACTCTTGATTTCCTTTATCTACAATAATACCATAATAATCTTCTATCAAAACATCATCCAATATCCTTAAATCCTGATTGCTACTTACAATTCCCTGTGCAGGAAGTTCATCCATCACAACACAATCTACTTTCCCATCTTTCAAATCTTGAATCGCCGCCAAATATTTCTTTTCTCGAACAATATATTCTTTAGAATAAACTTCTGTTACATACATATCCGCAACACTACCTAATTGTACAGCTATTTTCTTTTTATCAATATCTTTTATTTCTTGAATAAAACTACTTTTTTGTACCACAATAACCTGCCTAGAAATAGTATAATTATTAGAAAAATCTACTTCCTTAGCCCTCTCTTCTGTATAACTAATACCAGCAACCCCAATATCCGCCTTTCCACTTTTCACCTCATGAATAATTGAATCAAAAGATACATCCTTAACAACCAATTCTTTTCCTAATTCATTGGCTATCTCCCTTGCTATATCAACATCAACTCCTACAATCTTACCATCTGAATAATATTCATAAGGAGCAAAACCAGCCTCAGTCACCATAATTAATTTATCTTCTCTATCTCCACAGCCACATATTAAAAATAAAATTAAAAAACAAACAACAATTTTTTTCAAACTACACTCTCCTATATTATATATAGTATAACAGATATTTTCCTAAAATGCTATAAAAAAAAAAAAAAAAACTTAACAGGATAAACACATGTAAGTTTTAAAAACTTATGCGCTTATTCTACACTTAACCGTAATTAAATTTTTTTCATCTAAATTATTTAAGTACCTTAGTTTAATGACAATTATTTATTTTGTTATTTTTCACTTCACTTAGATATTTGCTATATAACACATAAAATCTCTCATCATCTAGTATAATCTCTTGCATAAACTATTCCAATCTTTTTAAGAATATATTCACAAAAACAAATTCATTTCATTCTCACTAATAGAATCCTTAACCAAAATAAGAAAAAGTTATAAAGAAATTTTAATAAACCAAAAAAAAAAAAAAAAATACTTATTTAGAATATTACTATATAATAAAGAATAATCTAAATAAGTATTTTAAATAAAAAAAGAAACATTTCACTGTCTCTTAAATTATCTTTTTAATATCAAAGGAGTCTTTCCCTTCTTCTTATAATCAAATGGATTAAAATCAAATAATAAAATAGATATATTAGACAATACTACAATTCCATCTGTAATAGCGCAAGAAATAGACATCACACAAATATCATAAATAACCCATAATGTATAAGAAATAATTGCCCCAATCACTACAATATTTTTGGATTTCGTTAAAGTATATCCATCTAATAAACTAGAAACAATTGGAAATAAATCAAACCACCCCGTAAAACTAATCATACCAAACACCAGATAAACAGGAATAGACCCATAAAATATATAATTATCTAAATCTGTCCGATAATATAAATAATCTCTAAATACTTCAAATACACAAATAAATAACCCACTATAAGCTGACAATAACCAATAATGAACACAATACAAAATAGTTGCTATAATCTGAAACACTAATATTTTATTAGTATCTTCCCGATAATAACTAATTACTAACAAAATCCAAGCAACAATTCCAATTGCTTGTACTACCCAAAAATTCATTTTCCTACAATAACCCCTTCCCTATTTGACAAACAATCTTTTATTACATCTATCATAATCTTACCACAAATACCTCTAAAAATAAATAAAAATGAATTTGAAATCTTGAAAGAAAGAAAAAGTTATACTACAATATATATAATAAAAAAATAAAGGAATGATGAAACTATGTTGAAAAGTTTTTTTGAAAAAGTAAAGCAAGAATACAATATAAAAAAAGAAGAAAATGCTAACTACAATCAACTATTAGAAACAACCACTACTTTTAAAAACTTATTTCCAATCACCACCACAACTGAACCAACAGAATATAAAATTACCTATATCACAAATGATTGCCCAGATATTAACAAAGAAAAAGCAAAAATCATTGCTAGTTTAATCCCAGTTGAAGAAACTTATTTAACCATCCTATATACAAAAGAAGTAAAAACCAATCAAGAATATTATCTAATTCCAACCACAAAATACTTATGGATAATCAATGCAAAACAATATGGCGCCTATCTTTACCAAAACTTAACCTGCAAAACGATTAAAAAAAATCTAATGAGCAAAATTATTTTACTAAATAATATTCTACTAGAAGCAAATGGAACAGATAGCAAACTAAACAACTTTATTTCCATCATTAATGATCCTGAACAAAGAGAAAACATAATTCAAAAAAAAATAAGCTACCTATGTGGAATTATTCCAATTTACCAAAGTATAAATAAGATAGGATCCGGTATTTCTATCGATAAAAATTCTAATATTGTTTTTCACAGCAAACAATGGAATTATAAATTTAACATCACAGACATTAACAATTACGAAATATTACTAGACAACCAAGTAACATATTCATCTAAGTCAAATACAGCCAATAAAATTACAAATTTCCAACATAACTGCTATCAAATATCCATTAGAATTGAAACAAATGATAATCAAATCATCCAACTACCAATCCTAGAACCAAATTCATTTAATACTAAATATCAACAACAAGATACTATTTTTCAATCAAATCTAAATTTTGCCAAAAAAATAATAGAAAAAATAAATGATTTAAAATCCAATAATTAAAAGAAGATACCAACTAATCTTCTTTTTTAATATTTAAAAAAGGTATAAATAAAAATACAAAAAGTAAAAAAACTAGCATATCAAAAGATACCCTAGTTATGACTAATAATTTTAGAATCGATAGTAGCAGTAACATTAATAGCCTGAAGACCTTTTGGAGTTTCAATTAAATCAAAATTCACAATTTGACCTTCAGATAAAGTTTTATACCCATCCTGTTTAATAGCAGAATAATGTACAAAAATATCTTCTCCAGTTGCATGATCAATAAATCCATATCCCTTTTCATTATTAAACCACTTAACTTTACCATTCATACCTTTTTTACACCTCTCATTCTAGTAATGCCTTACAATATTATTATAGTCTAAAACCAATCATCCTCTCAATTCATTTTAAACCATAAATTACGACAATTATCATCACTACTTAACTACCATTCTAATTGACGTACCTCCATTTTATCACAAGAAAAAAACTTAATAATTTACAAAATAAATCTAGAAAAAGAATAAAAATTGAAAGTATCCTCGTTAATTATTAGATAACAAAAAAATAAAAAAAGACTAATTAGATATGGCTCTTGTTTCTATATCCAAGAAACGAAAATCATATCATTACTTAATCTATCTTTACATTTAAAATATCCAAAATTCTAGTCAAATCTACTTTAGAGTCAAAATATATTTCTATTTTTTTATTATCTACTTTTACCTTAGTTCCCAAAATATCTCGAAGTTCTTCCTCTATATATTGATATTCATTTACTTTTGTTTGCCTTGTAATAGGTACTTTTTTTGCAATATCATCATGACTAGAAATATTTTCCAAATCTCGAACACTAATATTTTTTTCAACTACTTTATTTGCTAATTCCTCTACTTTATTATTATCTTCTATCTTACTAAGTACTCTAGCATGACCCATAGAAATTTTATTATCTCGAACCAAATCTTGAACATCATCCGGTAATCTTAATAATCCCAATGTATTAGTAACATGACTTCTACTTTTTCCAATCTTAGCAGCTAAATCTTCTTGTCTAATATGTAAACTATCAATAATTCCTTTATAAGCCCAAGCAAGTTCAATAGAAGTTAAATTCTCCCTTTGTAAGTTTTCAAGCAAAGCAATTTCTCTCATCTCTTCATCAGTAAAATCCTTAACAATAGCAGGAATCGTCTCAAGACCAGCCAATTTAGAAGCTCTAAGTCTCCTCTCACCAGCAACTAAATCATATCCTTTAATACTCTTTTTAACAATAATAGGCTGAAAAACCCCATAATTTCGAATAGAAGTAGCAAGCTCATCTAAAGCTTCCCTATCAAAATGCTTTCTAGGTTGATATGGATTAGGTCGAATCTCAGATAATGGCACTTGTATAATATCCGCCTCATTCGCACTTTCCATAATACTATCCTCAAATGTATCAAAATCTAAAACTTCACTACTAAATAATTGTTCTAGTCCTCTACCCAACGCTTTCTTTTTTTGTTCCATTCTTTTCGATAACCTCCTTAGCCAAATTTAAATACGCCAAAGTTCCCCTACTCCTAGGCTCATATTCCAAAATTGGTTTTCCATGAGATGGAGCCTCTGCTAATCGAATCAATCTAGGTATAATAGTGTCATATACTCTCTCCTTAAAAAATCCTTTAATACTTTCAACTACTTCTAATCCTAAATTAGTATTAGTAGTAAGCATCGTAAGAAGAACTCCTTCTATATCTAAATTAGGATTAACTTTCTTTTGAGCAAGCATGATTGTATTAATAAGTTGCATAATTCCCTCTAAAGCAAAATACTCACATTGTACTGGAATAAGTACGCTATCTGCCGCTCCCAAAGCATTTGTTGTAAGAATTCCCAAAGAGGGTGGACAATCAATAAAAATAAAATCAAACCGATCTTTCACCTTATCTAATTCTTCTTTCAAACGAAGAACACGATTAAATTTTTGACCCTCTGCTCGATACTTCTTCTCTAGTTCAATAAGTTCCATATCAACTCCAGCTAAATTCAAATAAGCAGGAAGCAAACTCAAATTCTTACTTTTTGTTTTTATAATTGCTTTTTCAATTGGAGCCTTCATGACCAATACTTCATAAACACTACTACTAATAGCGCCTTTATCAACTCCAACTCCCGTAGTAGCATTTCCTTGTGGATCTAAATCTACTAAAAGAACCTTTTTATTCAAAACCCCCAAAGAAGCTGACAAATTAATACTTGTAGTTGTCTTTCCAACTCCACCCTTTTGATTCACAATTGCAATTACTTTTCCCATTAATACTCACCTTTATTTCCTACAAAATACATTGTATCAAACTTTTTACTAAAAATAAAGAAAAAAAGCAACAAAAAGTGACATTTGATTTTTTTTCAAATGCCACTTATTAAAAACTACCCTAAAATAGTTCTCCGATCCACTACATACACTCCATCATAATCTCTTCTCTGAACAATCTTCTCCTTATTTTTCTTCGTCAAAACTTTCCTTTTTGATGGAAAAACTAATTTTTTTTCTTTTTTTTCTTGAAAAAAAGGAATAGATGATAAGGGTAAAATTCTTAAACTAGAAAAATTATTTTCGATTAAAGAAAATACTTTTTCCTTGGTATGTATCATTAAAAAATTGGACACTGTCATATTAGGATAAAGAATAGTCTGATAATCAAGACCATCCTTTAACCGAAAATCATAATCTAAACTCATCTCCACACAACAAGACAAAATTTCAAAATCATCATTTTCATCTTCAATAAGGATACCTTGCCCTTCCACTACACTAATAATATTAGCAATTTCAGTAGAATGATAGCTCTTCTTATATAATAACAAACCTGCTATCAAAGCCGAAAAAGGTATCGATTCAACTTGTTCCATTTTCTTATTTTTCACCTCGTGAAATTAATTATAAATTGAATTTTTATATTTGTCAACCACCCCGCACTTGAAGTACAGGATAAATTCATAAATTAAGAAAAAATTAACCTCTATACTAATTAATTAATATTTGCTATCATATTATCAGAAAGTAGGAATTGGTAATATGGCAAGAAAATCAAAGGAATTGACTGATATATTAGAATTATTCAATG
>JALEZJ010000088.1 GCA_022772985.1 Erysipelotrichaceae bacterium
AACTTGTCTTTTAGATATACCAAGTTTTTTACTAGCTCGATTTTTATTACCGTTATGGTCAACTAATTCTTTAATAACTTCATATTTTTCTTGTTCATTCATTCTTAATTCAACCTTTCTCATTTTGGTCACCCCTGGTGACAAATTATATCACAGGTGAGACAATTTCGTGGAATAACACTTAAGACATTATCACAGAATAATCATAATTTTTACTGAAAAAATAAATAAGTAGTTGACTAAAAAAAAGATTAGTGTTATATTAATAACGTTCGGAAATTTAGGTTTTGCTTAATGTGGCAAGACTTATCTTTTTAGGAAAAATGATACACCTGGATATGTGTAAAGAAGGGAGGCTTAATTTAATGGCTACAATTAATCAGAGACTAAGAGGAAAAGGTCAAAAAAAGAGAAAGAGTAAATCACCTGCATTACAAACAAGATTGGATACTGTTAATAATAAAACAGTTCGTCAAAACTCTCCTCAAAAAAGAGGCGTTTGTGTACGTGTTGGAACAATGACTCCAAAGAAACCAAACTCTGCATTGCGTAAATATGCTCGTGTTAGACTTTCTAATGGTATGGAAGTAACTTGTTATATTCCTGGTATTGGTCATAACTTACAAGAACATAGTGTTGTTTTGGTAAGAGGTGGACGTGTTAAGGACTTGATTGGTGTTCGTTATCATATTATTCGTGGTACGATGGATACTGCTGGAGTTCAAAATCGTATGCAAGGTCGTTCTAAATATGGAGCAAAGAAACCTAAGAAATAAGATCATTTGTGATGAAAAATAAGAAGTAAAGGAGGAGAAAAGATGCGTAAGAGACGTGCAACAAAAAGAGATGTATTGCCAGATGCTTTATATAAATCAAAAGTTGTTACAAAGTTAATTAATCAAATTATGCTAGATGGTAAAAAGGGAACTGCCCAAAGAATTGTATATGATGCTTTTGATATGGTAAAAGAAAAAACTGGTGAAGATGCTATGGTTGTATTTGAACGTGCTATGACTAATATTAAGCCGGCTTTAGAAGTTAAATCTAGAAGAGTGGGCGGTGCTAATTATCAAGTACCTGTAGAAGTTAAAGCGGATCGTGCACAAGCGTTGGCATTCCGTTGGTTAGCTCAATATGCTAGACTTAGAAATGGTCATTCTATGGCTGAAAATTTAGCGAATGAAATTATTGATGCTTCTAATGGTGTTGGTGCATCTGTTAAAAAACGTGAAGATACTCATAAGATGGCAGAGGCTAATAAGGCATTTGCTCATTATAGATGGAATTAAGAAAGGAAAATAATATATGGCTCGACAAATTTCGTTACAAAATACACGTAATATAGGAATTATGGCGCATATAGATGCTGGTAAAACTACTTGTACAGAACGTATTTTGTACCATACTGGTAAGATTCACAAAATTGGTGAAACTCATGATGGTGCAAGTCAAATGGATTGGATGGAACAAGAGCAAGAACGTGGTATTACTATTACTAGTGCTGCTACTACAGCATTTTGGAAAGGCCATCGTTTCAATATTATAGATACTCCGGGACACGTGGACTTTACAATTGAAGTTCAAAGAAGTTTAAGAGTGTTGGATGGAGCTGTTTTATTACTTGATTCACAAGCTGGTGTAGAACCACAAAGTGAAACAGTATGGAGACAAGCGAATGAATATAAAGTACCTAGAATTATATTCTCTAATAAGATGGATAAGATGGGTGCGGATTTCTTTATGAGCTTACAAAGTGTTAAAGATAGATTAGGGGCTAATACAGCTGCTATTGAACTTCCAATTGGCTCTGAAAGTGAGTTTAGAGGTGTTATCGATCTTGTTACAATGAAAGCTTATGAATTTGATGGAAGTCAAGAAGAAAATGCAAAAGAAATTGAGATTCCTGAAGAATTGAAGGGACAAGCAGAAGAATATCGTAATATTTTGATTGAAGCTGCTGCTGACTTTGATGAGGAATTAATGATGACATATTTAGATGGTGGTGAAGTTTCAGTAGAAGCTTTGAAAACTGCTATTCGTAAAGGTGTTTTATTGGCTGAATTCTTCCCATTTATGTGTGGAACAGCTTTAGGAAATATGGGTGTAAAACCACTTCTTGATGCAGTTGTTGATTATTTGCCAGCACCTACCGATATTGAAGCAATTGAATGTACTGATGAAAGAGGAAATGAGGTTTTAAGACATCCATCTGATTCAGAACCATTTACGGCTTTGGCATTTAAAGTTATGACTGATCCATTTGTAGGAAGACTTACTTTCTTTAGAGTTTACTCTGGTACTTTAAAGAGTGGTTCTTATGTATTAAACTCTACAAAAGGAGTGAAAGAAAGAGTTGGAAGAATTCTACAAATGCATGCTAATCATAGAGAAGAAATTACAGAAGTATTTGCTGGAGATATTGGTGCTATTGTTGGACTTAAAAATACGACTACTGCTGATACATTATGTGATGAAAAACATGTTTGTGTAATGAAAGGAATGGAATTTCCTGAACCAGTTATTTCACAAGCTTTGGAACCTAAATCAAAGGCTGATCAAGATAAGATGGCTTTGGCATTAACAAAATTAGCAGAAGAGGATCCTACATTTAGAATGCATACTGATCCTGAGACTGGTCAAACTGTTATTTCTGGTATGGGTGAGTTGCATTTGGATATTCAAGTTGATCGTTTAAAAAGAGAATTTGGAGTAGAAGCTACAGTAGGTGCACCTCAAGTTGCTTATCGTGAAACTATCACACAAACTGGTGAATGTGAAGGAAAGCATATTAAACAATCTGGTGGTCGTGGACAATATGGACATGTTTGGGTTCGTTTTGAACCAAATCCAGAAAAAGGTTATGAATTTGTTGATAATATTGTTGGTGGTGTTGTACCAAGAGAATATATTTCTGTTATTGACAAAGGATTACAAGAGGCAATGGCTAGTGGTATTTTAGCAGGATATCCTATGGTTGATGTTAAAGCAACATTATATGATGGAAGTTATCATGATGTTGATTCATCAGAGATGGCATTTAAAATTGCTGCAAGTTTGGCTTTAAAAGAGGCTAAGAATAAATGTAAACCTGTTTTATTAGAGCCTATTATGAAGGTTGTAGTTGTTGCTCCTGATGAATATACTGGTGGAGTTATCGGGGATATTACATCTCGTCGTGGAAAACCACTTGGGCAAGAATCTCGTGGTAATGCAATTGCGTTTACAGCAATGGTTCCTTTGGCTGAAATGTTTGGATATGCTACAAGTTTGAGATCTAATACACAAGGTCGTGGAACATTTACTATGGTACTTGATCATTATGAAGAAGTTCCAAAATCAATTGCGGAAGAAATTATTAAAAAAAATGGAGGAAATTAAACTATAGTCTTGATTAATTTCCAGAATTTGATAAAATAGAATATGTAAATTTAAGAAAGAGAGGAAAAAAATAATGGCAAAAGAAAAATTTGATCGTTCAAAACCACATGTTAATATTGGTACTATTGGACACGTAGATCATGGTAAAACTACTTTAACAGCTGCTATCACTAAAGTATTATCTGATAAGGGATATGCTCAATTTGAAGATTATGCTGATATTGATAAAGCTCCAGAAGAAAGAGAAAGAGGTATTACAATTAATACCGCTCATGTTGAGTATCAAACTGACAAACGTCACTATGCTCATGTTGACTGTCCAGGACATGCTGATTATGTCAAGAACATGATTACTGGTGCTGCTCAAATGGATGGTGCAATCTTAGTTATTGCAGCAACTGATGGGCCAATGGCTCAAACTAGAGAGCATATCTTACTTGCTCGTCAAGTTGGTGTACCTAGAATGGTAGTCTTCATGAATAAGTGTGATATGGTTGATGATGAAGAGTTATTAGATTTAGTTGAAATGGAGATTCGTGAATTATTATCTAGTTACGGATTTGATGGAGATAATACTCCAATTATTAGAGGTTCTGCTCTTAAAGCTCTTGAAGGTGATCCTCAATATGTTGAAAAGATTAATGAATTAATGGATGCTGTTGATGATTGGATTCCAACTCCAGAAAGAGATGTTGATAAACCATTCTTAATGTCTATTGAAGATGTATTTACTATTACAGGTCGTGGAACTGTTGTTACAGGACGTGTTGAAAGAGGACAATTAAAACTTAATGATGAAGTTGAAATTGTTGGACTTAGAGATACTCAAAAGACTGTTGTTAC
>JALEZJ010000098.1 GCA_022772985.1 Erysipelotrichaceae bacterium
AAATTGGCAAGAAATTTTCTAAATAAGTAGTACTAACTCCAAATATGTCTGCAATTGCAATTTGATCTTCTGGTTTTAAAATAAAATATAATTCACAGACAATTCCAAATGATAATACTTTTACTAATACCCATAATGGGATATATCCATAGTTATTCATATAATGCATAGTGGCCATATGATGAGCTCCATTTACACGAACTTGTCTTTTCATTTTATCTAAAACGTCTTTGACTCTTCGACTTTTTGTGCGATCACTAGTAAAATTTTTAGGATTTAAATAATCTTTGTCTCGATAACCATACTTTTTAGAAAGTTGATAGGATATCACAGATTTTAATTGATTTTCTATTATGAGTAAATTTTTAAAAAGAATATTTCTAAAACTTCTATCAAATAAGAAAACAGAATATAATTCTCTGAATGTTGCTCCTACTACAAAAGTTTTATCTGAATAAGAATTCATTAATAATACTCTATAGCCATTAATGAAAAAATAATTTTCTCTTAATAATATTTCTTTCGCTTGTTCTTCATCTTCTATGATTAAACCTTTATTTTTTAATATTTCTAATTGTTCATCTAAGGTTTTAAACAGTTTTTCCATCTATAATCACCCTACTTTAAAAGTATATCATGAAATTCAAAAAAAAGATATATTTTTATTGACTTTTATTTTAAATCATGTTAACATCTTGTAACTAAAAAAAGGGGAATAGTTATAAATATTGATATTAGTGAGTTTATCTGTTTGTTAAAAGTTTTGAATATACCAATTGCACAGAATGAGGCAAAACAAATTATCTATGAACATTGTAAGAGAAATCCTATTTTGTTCAACGCTAATGCATCAAGCAATGGCAATATTTATTCTTTTTTAACTTTATTATCAAAATTAGGTATTTATATTGATAATGAAGATAATAAAGAAAGAATAGTTACATTTTTGTCTAGTTTTATTCAAGAAAAAAAGAAAGAAACTAGTTTGTCAGGTTATGAATGAATTAGGAATAGATTATCAATCTTTTGGGCGATACTATTTAAACAAATTGGTTTTAAAAATTATGAGTATCAGAGATATTAAGGGGAGACTTTTTCCTATTGAATTATCTAATCATCGTTATTTATAACTAGAGTTTTCATTAGAAGTTGCTTTAGGATCTTTAAAAAAAGCTCTTGTCAAGAAAAGAACTCCTAACTTATAATTTTTAGGAGTTCTTTTTTAATTGGATTCTACAATTAATTTTATTGCTGTTCTTTCTTCACCATCTATTTGAATGTCTGTAAATGCTGGAATACAGACTAAGTTTTTACCAGAAGGTGCTACAAAACCTCTAGCAATTGCAATTGCTTTAATTGCTTGATTTAATGCTCCTGCTCCTATTGCTTGAATTTCTACACTTCCTTTTTCTCTAAATACATTGGCAAGTGCTCCAGCAACTGAGTTTGGATTTGATTTGGTTCCTACTTTTAGTGTTTCCATATATTTTCATCCTTTCTAAATATCTACATTTAATATATATGTAAGTATTTTAGTAAACATGATAAAAATATTTTACTCTATTGGAAGAAAGTACTTATTTTTAATTTGCTACTCTATGGGTTACCATGCTAGTATTAGGTGTTATTTTTGCAAAAGTGTAACCATTTTCTTTTCCATATTTTATAATATCTCTTAGGGCATTTAGGGTATAATAATTTTTTTCGAAGTCGTGCATTAGTACTACATTTTTTTTATGACGAGATAATCCTGTAATGACATTTTGATACACTTCTTCGCTTGAATGAACTTCACCAGCATCTCCTGATGAGATGTTCCAATCAAAATAATGATATCCTCTATTTACTACTTCTTTTGTTAATTCACTCATTATCCCAATATTGTAGCGCTTGCTTATCGTATTAGAACTACCACCTGGAAAACGAATGATATTGCTTGTTTCTCCTGTAATGCTTCTTACTTTTTCTTTTATTTTTTCTAAATCTTCAAAATAGTTTGACGTTGATTGATAAATATTAGCATAATTATGGCTATAACTATGAAGAGCCACCGTGTGTCCTTCTTCATATTCTCTTTTGATTAAGTTATTTAGATTATCATCATGATTTATTACAAAAAATGTAGCTGATACTCCTTCTTGTTTTAAAATATCTAGAATTGATCCAGTAATGGTACTACTGGGTCCGTCATCAAATGTTAGATAAATTATTCCATTTTCATTTTGAGGTATATTTGTCACAACAACGGTTCTAGTTAAGGTACTTTGGTTGTTGCTACTATCTGTTACTTGATAAGTTATTTTATAAGTCCCTATTTTATCTGAATTTACATTACCACTTACCGTTACTTTGGAAGTTAAATTTTTATCGCAATTATCTGTTACTTCATAACCAGGTTCTTTATATTTATCTCCTAAATAGAGTGTTATGTTAGAAGAACCTTTTAATTCTATCTTAGGGGATTCTTTATCTTCATAATGGATAATTCTAGTCACTACTGTTTTATTTTTAGAAGAATCTTCCACTTCGTAGTGAAGTTCATTTTTTTTCTCTTTTATTTTAACTTTAGAAGTTAAATCTTTATCATAGTTATCTATCGCTTGATAGCCTAATTCCTCATAAGTATTATTTGGACATACAAAAACTTCTTTTTCTCCCATTAACTCTATTATTGGTGGAATTTCATCTATTACTTCTATAATTCTTATTTTTTTTGTATGGAAAAGAAAGTACGTTGCTTCATAGTTTATAATATATGTTCCAATTTTTTCTGTATTTACCTGTCCTGTAATTTTTACTCTGTCCGAAATATCTTGATTATTAGCATAAGCTTGATAGCCTGGTTCTTCATAGGAAGTAGCTACTGGAATAGTTAATTCCGGATCTATTAGTTCTATTTTAGGGGTTTGGATCATACAGATTATAAATGTTACTATACATGTTATCATTAAAATTGGAGTGGCTATTTTAATGATTTTTAATTTGTTTTTTCTTTTTCCTACTTTCATATTATCCCTGCTCCCTTCTAATTTTATCATAGCATTCTTTTATCTAAAAAAGCAATGATATGTCTAAATTTGACACTTTGTTGATATTTTTAGTCATGTTTGAAAAAAACATTTGAACTTCAAATTGTTGATTTCAAATGTTTTAGGATAGTAAAGAGTTCCATTTGTTAAAATACTATATATTTTTTTCTCTATCTAAAATTCAAATCTAATATGCTCTTATTTTGGAAATGTTTTACAAACAATCATTTTGTTATATTACTTTTATTCTCATAATATCATCTGGATAGACTTCTTTATCTAGTGTAAACTTTATAATTTGTTTTGGATGTCTTGCTACTTCTAAGAGATTTCCATCTTCATCATAAATATCTGGGATGATAAAAGAAAATGTTTTGATGTTTGGTCCAAACACTTCTACAATATCTCCTTTTTTGAAGTAATTTCTTTGAGTTAAAGTTACTTCTTTTTTCTGTTTATTATAATCTAAGATAATTCCTAAAAAATCTTGATTAGACACTTCTTGTCGTCCTAAAAAGTACTGTTCTTCTACTCCTGGAAATTGGTCAAAGAATTGTGATGTACTTTCACGATTGGCAACTCGATTTAAAATTTTGCTATAATATTCTATTTTATCGTTATCTAATGTTCCTTTATAATAATTATCAATTGCTTCTCGGTAAGTGCTGATAACGGTTGCAATATAATAATTGCTTCTCATTCTTCCTTCTACTTTCAAAGAAGTAATTCCAATATCTATCATTTCTTTTAAATTACGTATTAAAGACAAATCTTTACAAGACATGGTAAATTTTGTATCACTTTCAATTGTGTTTGTTCCACTTTCTAAATCAAAGCACCAACGACATACTTGAGCGCAACCACCTCGATTTGCATCCCGATTTGTGAAGTAATTTGATAAAACACAGCGTCCTGAATAAGAGGAACACATAGCGCCGTGTAGGAAACATTCAATTTCTATTCCTGTTTTTTCAATAATTTCTTTGATATTTTCTTTTGAACATTCTCTTGCTAAAACAACTCTTTCTACGCCTTCTTCTTTTAGATATTTCACACTTTCATAGTTAGCATTGGACATTTGAGTTGAAATATGGATGGGAAGGGAGATTTGGTTATCATGAATGATATCAATTAGGGACATATCGGATACAATAATAGCATCTACTTGATATTCGGCTAATTTTTTTAAATAGGTAATTAAGTCTTTGTAATCTTCATTATGAAAAACAATATTTACAGTTACATATACTTTTTTTCCTAGTTTATGAGCAATTGTACATGCTTCTTTGATATCACTTAAGCTAAAATTTTTAGCATTAGCTCTCATACTATAATCTTGTCCACCTATATAGACTGCATCTGCTCCATAAAGATAAGCGATTCTTAATCTATCTAAACTGCCAGCGGGGGCTAATAATTCTACTTTTTTACTCATAATCTTCCACCTTATATACTGTTTTTTTATCAATAAATCCACGATAGTGATCTATATTATCTGTTTTTCTTGTTAAATAGGAAGTTAAAATACTTCTAAATTCTTCTCTTTTTGTTAGATTTGCATTTAAGATAATGTAATTTACTTTTATATTGTTTATATCGTTAATTAAATTAATGGGTTCTTTGGTATAAATAGTTGTACCATATTCTTCTTCTACAATTGGATATTTATCTTCTTTATTTTTGATATAATATGTATTTTTCGTTTTATCTTGATGAATATATTTTAAATAGTTAGTTATTAAATATCTTCTAGAATAAAAGATTGGTAGATACCCATAACAGATTAACATTAAAGAATGATACTTACTAATTTCATTTATTTCTTCTTTGGTAATGTCGTTGGTTATTACAGCGTGAGATATTCCTCTTTTTTTATAGAAATTATTGCTATAGATAGATGCATTTAGATGATCTTGAAAGATTACTAATTCTTTCTTAATTTCTAAACGTTTGACAATATTCATTACTGCTAGATCATAGAAAAAAATTTTATTAATATTCATTTTATTTAATGCTACTAGGGAATGTTCTAATAATTCTAAGTCTTCATTATGCATAATTTTATTGATGCTAATGCAAACTTCTTTGCTAGTTAGATTTAAAATGCTTTTAATATCTTCTAAAGAAAAGTAAATACTACTATTGACAGATAAATGTTCTAAAGGAAGAATAATACCATCAATATTAGTTTTTAGGATATCTCCTAAATTCTCTAGACTATTTGGTTGTACTAATATTTTTTTCATAAACTCGCCTCTTTTTTATTTGAAATATTAAATTTTCTTGAATTATATTGGTAATAAATTGTTTCAATTCATTATTTTTATAAGATAGACTTTCATTTATTAAGTTATTTATATCTGCTGTGTTTAATCCCTTTGATTGAGCTAAATTGATTATTTTATTTAGAATTTCTTTAAAAATAGTAATTTGAGTTTGAGAATAGGTTTCTATATAATCTTTGTATATGATTTGTTTTTTTTCTTGTTGATATTGATGATAATAGATATCTATTGTATGCTTTGACTCATATTCAATGATTTTTTCAACTAAATATTTTTCGTATTTTTGAAACAAGAAATCAATTGTATATTTAGTTTGTTTTGTTAAGTGAAAACTTGATAAGATCTCTATATCATCTGGTAAGATATTAGGTGCAATATCCGATAGTGTTAAATATTCAAGTCGAATTCTTTGGAGTTGTTCATTTTCCCTTAATTTTTCTAATAATATATCTATTTCTTTTACATCCTCGCTATAAGGAATAAATTGATTAAAAAATTTTTTACCATTATTTAGAAAGTAAGGCTCTAAAATTTTTTCTCCATAAATTTTTATTAACATTTCTATTACAAATAATTCTCTTTGATAGTTTGATTTACTTATTTTTTTCTTTTTGCTTCTTAAGTTTAAGTATTCTGTAATGCCTTCTGTTAAGTTTTCACCAATTCCATCATTCATTATACCAATGGGTTTATTTTTTTTACTACTAGACGTATGAAATAATTCATGGTTGGTTTCTTCGGAGTAGTCAAGATCTTCGTTATTACTTTGTAATAAATAAATTGTATTCATATCAACATGATAGCTTGCTAATGCTTCTTCTAATTCTGATAATTCTTCTATATTTGCTGTTTCAATTTTTAAGGTTCTTAGATTATTTAAAAAAATTAGCCGACATTGGATTTTAAATTGTTTTAAAACTGCCCATACTTCATCACAATTTTGCTTATAGGAAGAATGATAGAGTTTATAGTTTGTTAATCTGAAAATTCTCTCATAAAGATTTAACATGAATTTCTCCTAGAAATACTAATTTTATCTCCTACATTTATATATTTTGTTACAAATTCTTGATGATTATCTAGAAATTCAATAAATTTTTTGATTTTTTTGACAATACTTCTTTGGTTTTTGGTAACAGCTAAGGAATCATCTTCTACTAAGCCATGAAAGGATAAGTTATCTGTAATAATTACTCCATCTTGTTTTAAATTTGACAGGTAACGTTTAAAGAAATCAATGCTGTGACCTTTAGAGGCATCGATAAAAATTAAGTCGAATGTCCCTTCTATGACGGTCTCAAGGGCATCGCCATAGATTACTCGAATGCGGTTTTCAAGATTTAAATGTTTTATGTTTTCTTTAGCTAGGTTATATCTTTCTTCGTCTTTTTCGATCGTAGTGATAGAAATATCTGGTGATACTTGAGCCATACGAATGGCAGAATAACCGATCGCAGTTCCTATTTCTAAGATATTTTTTATATTATGTTCTTTGATATAATTACAAAGATAGTCTATTCCATCTTTTAACATGATAGGAATTTTATGTTCTTTGGCATATTGCTCTAATTGTTCAATCATTTTTTCACCTCTAATCCAATCTTGGTGTTAAAATTTCATACCCATCTTTGGTTACTAAAACGGTATGTTCATAGTGAGCGGATGGTTTTCCATCTTCTGTTACAATGGTCCAATTATCATCTAATATTCCTACGTAGCGAGAACCTAAATTTAACATTGGTTCAATACATATTATCATTCCCTCTTTTAGTCGGGGGCCAGTTCCAGGATGCCCATAATTTGGAACATCAGGCGATTCATGCATTTCTGTACCAATGCCATGACCTACTAGTTCTTTTACTACCCCTAAATGATGATTAGTAGCATATTCTTCAATAGCATGAGAAATATCTCCAATATGAGCTCCTGATTTTACCATTTTGATCCCTTCGTATAAAGATTTTTCAGTATGTTCCATTAAATATTTTTTTTGTTCATTAACAGTTCCTACCGCATAGGTCCAAGCGGCGTCCCCTTGATACCCATGATATCCTATTACCATATCAATTGTTATGATGTCTCCATTTTTTAATTTACGATTAGATGGAATTCCATGAACTACTTCATCGTTGATACTAGTACATAGGCTTGCTGGAAATCCCTCATATCCTTTACAGGTAGGTACTCCATCATGAGCACGAATAAATTCTTCTGCTAACTCATCTAATTCTTTCGTAGTAATGCCTGGCTTAATAAATGGCTTTAAATATTGATGCGTCAAAGATACTAAATAACCAGCATGACGCATGAGTTCTATTTCTTTTTCACTCTTAATTGTAATCATATATGTCACGTATAATCTAATTATGTGATTTTTTCACATATATTAGAAACTCCTTTCTTTATAATTTGTATTATAACTATTTGGAGTTATAATATCTAAGTACTGTGGATTTGTATCTATTTTT
>JALEZJ010000197.1 GCA_022772985.1 Erysipelotrichaceae bacterium
AAATAATATAGATAGAAATAAAATAGAAGATTATGTAGTTAAGTCCATTGAGTATTATACGAAATACTTGAATAGGCAAAAAGAGCGAGAAGGAAGGTGATATAGTATCTTACTTCTTTTTATTTTGATTATGTTTAATAAAGGTATAAATTGAGATACAAATGACAATAAAAAAATTAAATTTTATAATTCGGATAGGAGGAAGTAAAATGCAAAAAAAGAAAAAAATATTTATAGTGTTACTTTTAATAATAGTTCTAATATTTGCATTCATTATTAGTTTTGAAAGAAAAGAAGTAAAAAGGGAAGTTAGTGCTAAAAAAGAAATGATAGAAGAAGAAAAAATAGCTGATGAAGAAGTTGAAGAAAATAGTAATGATCAAAAATTAAATGAAACTGATAGTATTGAGAAAGAACAAATAGAAAGTAATAATAATTCTGTTAATAGTAGTCATAATAATAATGAAAACAAGTCAACCAATTCTACTAATAAGTCATCTTCAAGAAATACACAATCTAATCAATCTTCAAGTAATTCTAATAATCAAACTAGTAGTTCTAAAAGTACAAATAATAATTCTCAGGCTAGTACAAGTAGAACTGATGATAAAACGGTTGATACATCCCATCCTGAATATTACATTCATCAAGGAAAAATAGATTGCACTGATTCATTAGATTGTATGGATATATCACTTCCTATACAATTTAAATATAAAAAAATAATAGCAAATACATATTATGTAGAAGTAATTGCAAAAAATGGTACAGTATTAGGATATTTTATAGAATATGTTTTTAAAGACTATACATATCCTAGTGATGAAGAATGTAATTAAATTGGAAATGAAATTAAAAGTACATTATCAGATAGAGTTACAGGATTTTCTTGTAATTCTGGAAATTTAAAAATAATAACAAATTATTAAAATTAAGGAACATTACGTGTTCTTTTTATTTTGGAAAGGAAAAGATAGAGAAATGAATTATTTAAAGAAGTTTAAAAAAATATTATTAGCAATACCATTACTATTATTTGGTGCTTTTATTGTATATGCAGAGACAAATGATAGTAGGTTGCAAAGAATAGAATATGATGGATATATGGCTGCTTATGATGGAACTGATAGAATGCATTTATATTATGCTGAAAGATATACTTTAAATGGAACAACTGCTTATTGTATTGAAATTGGTACTAAAGTAACTGAAGATATTTATTCTTCTACAAATGATTGGAGTATAACAGGATTAAGTAGCGATGTGAGAAATTATATTAGATTAGTTGCTTATTATGGATATGATTATAGTGGACATAATACAATGAAATATTATATGGCAGCACAAGAATTAATTTGGGAGAAAATAAACGGCAGAGAAGTATATTGGGTACAAGGAAATACTG